>JALOSK010000366.1 GCA_025458465.1 Sandarakinorhabdus sp.
ATGCAGCGCGCCCTGGCTGTGCCCGGCAAGGATGAAGGGCGCGTCGTTCGGCTGGGCGGCCAGGAAGGCCGCGAACGCCGCCTTCACATCAGCATAGGCCAGATCGCGCGCTGCCTGGGCGCTCGCCCGGGTTTCGGGTGTGTCGGCCAGGAAACTGCCCAGCACCGCCTGCCGATAATGCGGCGCCCACAGCGGCCCGGCATCGGCCAGCGCGCTGGCTTCGACGCGCAGGAAGCCGGCCAGCCGCGTGGCCGTCTCGCCATCGCTGGTACGGCCGTTCCACTGCGCCGTATCGAACGCGGCGGTGGGCGGGATGAAGAACACCGGCGTCTGGCCCTTCACGCCGGGGGCGGCGCCTTCGGGGCGCCAGGCGGTGGGATCGTCGGCCTTGCCCGGCCGCGCTGCCCAGCTATCCGGCAGGGCATAATCGAACGCCGGGCCGGCAGCAGCAGCCTCGAAGGCGCCACCCGGCACCAGCGCGGCGGTGAGCAGGCGATCGCCGGCCAGCCGCCACGTGAGCGCGGCGGCGATGACGATGAAGGTGATGGCGGCCACCAGCCACAGGAAAAGTCGTGCTGTCATGGTGGCGCAATAGCAGCGCCGCGCGCATTTCCAAAAGCAAAGTCGAGCGGATGGCTCTTGTTTTCCGTATCGAAAGCGGCATAAAGTCACAGCCATGAACAACATCCTGTGCATCGAGGACGATGCCACCATGGCCGATCATATCGCGCAGGGGCTGCGCGATGCTGGCTATCATGTGGACATCGCCGGCACGGGCCCGCTTGGCCTCGAACTGGCGCTGGACGGCCATTACGCCGCCATCGTGCTGGATCGGATGCTGCCCGGGATGGACGGTCTTACCCTGCTGTCGCGCCTGCGCAGCACCGGCAACAACACGCCGGTGGTGGTGCTTTCGGCGCTGGCCAGTCTGGATGAACGCGTGAAGGGCCTGCGCGCAGGCTCCGATGATTATGTTACCAAGCCGTTCGAATTGCCGGAACTTCTGGCCCGCCTCGAAGCCGTGCAGCGCCGCGGCAAGACCGCTGGCGAAGTGACCAAGCTGGTGGAAGGCGATCTGGAACTTGATCTGCTCGCCCGTCGCGTTTCCTTCGCCGGCAAGCGCATCGAACTGCAGCCGCGCGAATTTCGCCTGCTGGAATATCTGGTGCGCCACAAGGGCCAGGTGGTGACGCGTTCGATGCTGCTGGAAGGCGTGTGGGATTATCATTTCGATCCCGGCACCAACGTGATCGACGTGCATGTCAGCCGCCTGCGCAAGAAGCTGGACGAAGGCGGCGCCGGAAATATCGTGCAGACGGTGCGCGGTGCCGGTTACCGCGTGGGCGAAGAGCCGGTTTCGGCCTGACCGGCCGGGCACCCGCACCATCATGCCGCGCGCCGGCCTGTCACACTGGAAACCATCTGGTTTCGCCTTGCTGCTTGCGGGCATTTACCCGCGCACCACCACAGCGCGGATCAGCCTGCTGCTGTTCGTGGTGCTGCTGGCCGGTTCCAGCCTGCTGCTGATCCTGCTGGAACGCGCCACCCAGACCCAGGTGGAAACCGAAGCGCAGCTGCGCATCGATGCCATCGCCGATGCCGCCGAGGCGGTCTGGCAGAAGGAAGGCATCGAATCTGCGCTCACCATCCTGGATGGCGAATTGCAGGTGCCGGGTCCGCTGATCATCCATCTGGCAGCGCCCGATGGCAGCCTGCTGCTGGGTGGGAAATCTGGCGCGCTGGCCGGCGACCGTGCCGGCCGATCAAAGCTATTATCGGGTGCCGGCCATGCAGACAGAACAGGGCGATGTGGCGCCCTACATGGTGACCGGGCGCAACATGCCCGAAGGCTATCGCCTGCTGATCGGCCGCAGCCTGGAGGCGGAGGTGCAGCTGCAGCGCACCCTCACACGCACGCTGGGCATCGCGTTGCCGATCGCGATGCTGCTGGCCTGGCTGAGCAGTCGCGTGATTTCCCGGATCATCGAGGATCGCGCCCGCGGCATCGCGCAGGTGGTGGGCGAAGTGACCGCCGGCAAGCTGGACGCACGCGTTGCCGTGCCCGATGGCCCGCCCGGCGATGCGTTCGACAGCATGGGCCAGGCCTTCAACGTCATGCTGGCCCGCGTGGAATCGGTGCTGGATGAACTGCGCGCCGTCACCGACGGCCTTGCCCATGATCTGCGCTCCCCCCTCACCCGGCTGCGCGCCCGCATCGACAAACTGGGCCAGGGCACGGTGGTGGACGCGGCCGATCTGGCCGCCGTGAGCGCCGAAGCGGAATCGCTGCTGGGCATGCTGGACAACAGCCTGGAAATCAGCCGCGCCGAAGCCGGCATCGGGCGGGACAGTTTTGCCGAGGTTGATCTGTCCGCGATGGTGACCGATCTGGCCGAAATGTACGAACCGCTGGCCGAGGATGCCGGCGTGGCCCTCACCGTCGCGCCCGGCATGACGCGCGTGACGGCCCGCGCCCATCGGCAGCTGTTGGGCCGGGCGCTGGCCAATCTGATCGACAATGCCCTGCGCTATGGCGCCACCGGCAAGATCATCGAACTGGCAGTGGAGGCGACCGATACCGGCGCCCGCCTGGTGGTGGCAGACCATGGCCCCGGCATCCCGGCGGGCAGCCGGCGCGAAGCGCTGCGCCGCTTTGGCCGGCTGGATGCAGCGCGCGGCACCCAATCGGGCCGGGGTGGCCAGCGCCTGCAGGGTGCCGGGCTTGGCCTGTCGCTGGCTGCCGCCGTCGCCCGGCTGCACGGCGGCAGCATCACCCTTTCCGACAATCGGCCCGGCCTGAAGGTGGCGATCGACCTGCCGGCAGTTCCGGCGGCAGAATGACGCCGGAACCA
>JALOSK010000103.1 GCA_025458465.1 Sandarakinorhabdus sp.
CTATCCGGCCATGGCGCCGACCATGCGCCCGGCCGAAGCCAGCCCCGGCAGCGATGCCGGCGCCGAAATCCTGGGCATGGTGCGCAGCTGGCACTGGCAGGACGGGCTGCACCCGGTGCTGGTGCTGGGCTGGATTGCGCAGGGCTTTGTGGCGGGCGCGCTGAAATGGCGATCCCACATCATCTGCGACGGCCCGCGCGGCAGCGGCAAATCCACATTGATGGACCTTATCAAGGGCTTGATGCACAAGGGCTGGATGGTGACGGCCAGCGATGTAAGCCCGGCCTTTGTTTACCAGAAAATGCAGACGCGGGCGCAGCCGGTCTATTTTGACGAGTTTGAAGGCGGCGGCGACCCGCGCCGCAAGGAAGCCGTGTTGACGATCCTGCGCCAGGCATCCAGCGGCGGCATGGTGGGGCGCGGCGGCGACGACCACAAGAGCCACGAATTCCCGGTGCAGTTTCCGGCCATGCTTTCCAGCATCATCCCGGTGAACCTGCCCAGCCAGGACGAAAGCCGCATGGCGCGGGTGCAGCTGCTGCCGCTGGAAGATCGCAGCCTGGACCATGAAACCCGGCTGCCCGATCTATCCCCTGCCCGGCTGACCCGGCTTGGCTGCGCGCTGATGCGGCGCATGATGGACCAGTGGCACCGCTGGCCGGCCACGCTGGCCGCCTACAAGCGCGCGCTGGAAGAACACGCCGGCTTTGAGGCGCGGCTGCAAGACACCTACGGCACGCTTTTGGCGTGCGCGGATCTGGCGCTGTATGACAGCCTGCCATCGGCCGACGAGATTGCCGACAAGGCGCGCGCCCTGCTGGCCATGCTGGCGCCGCAGCTGGCGGAAAGCGAGCGCGATCAAGACCGCTGCCTCATGCACCTTTTGCAATCGACGATTGACCGTGGCCAGGGCGCGCGGCGCACCGTGGCGGGATGGCTGCGGCAGACCGCCGCCTTTGATGCCGATGGCAATGTGGACACGGCCAAGCGGCGCGAGGCGCGCGAGGCGCTGGCCACTGTGGGGCTGCGGCCCGTGGTGGAAATCAGCGACCGGCCGGGCGCCGAGCGCGGCGACCGCACATTGCTGGCGGCCGACGCGCGCGCGCTGATGGTGGCCAATGATCATCCCGGCCTTGCGCGGATTTTCAACGATACGCCGTGGCCAGGAAAGGCTGGCACGGCCGGCGCCTGGGTGACGGCGCTGCGGCGCTGCAACGGCGCCAGGGCGACCGACAAGCCGATGAAGGTGGGCAACATCGCCAAGCGCGGCACCATCGTGCCGGTGGCGCAGGTGATGGATTGGGATGACGCGGGGTGAGGCGTTGCCTGGCCTTTCCCCGCGCCATGGCGCGGCCAGCTGCGGGGGCGGCTGGCCGCGTTTCATGGCTAGAGCAGGACCAGCTGGCCCACATCGCCGGCCACGACGCGGCGGGCCAGATCGAGACGGGCGGGCGCGTGGAAGCGATGGCTGGCCAGCACAGCGGCGGCCAGCTGGCGATCCGCGACAATCAGGGCGACCAGGGCGGCATCAACCCGCGCGCCCTCGCCATGCTCAAAGCAGTTATCCGCGGCCCGCGTGCCCAGCGGCGGCACCGCCTCGCCATCGGGCATGGCGAACCGGCCGCCGGCCGCCTGGAAGCGCACCAGATCGGCGAACAGCCGGGCGCGGCGGCAGGGGCTTTGGTGCAGGCTGGCGCGGTGCACGGCATCGTAGCTGCTGGCGGTGATGCGCATGGCTTAGCCCTCCCCACCGCTGTGCCAGGCCAGCAGCAGGGCAGCGCCCGCAAACAGACCCGACGCCATGGCCAAGACAAGCCCCAGCCCGCACAAGGCCGGGCTGGCGCCATCGGCGGCGATTTCGGTGAAGGCATGGCAGGCGCCCAGCAGGCAGCCGGCAAACAGGCATTGCGCAGCGCCCAGCAGGGCGAGGCGGTGACGGGTGCGCATGGCTTAGCCCTCCACATTCAGGCTGGCGGCATCGGCGGTGAGGATTTCGGCGCACTGCAGCAGGCGCACCAGTTCGGCCGCCCATGCGGCGGCTTCCCGGTGCTTGCCGCACATCTTGAAGGCGATGGCCTTGGCCAGAGCGCGGGCGGTGGCGGAACGATCAATCATGGCGGGAACCTTTCAGCAGGGGCGCCCGGCCGGCCGTGGGCCATGCCGGGCGCGATGGCGGTTTCAGGCGGTGGCCTTGATGGCCTGCATTTCCTGGGCCAGCGTCCACAGGGCGCGGTTGAGGCCGACATTCTGATCAATGCCATTGATGGCGCGGGTGCTGGCGCGGCGGATGCGCCCGCGTTCATCCTGCTTGCGGCCGATCAAGCCGCCCCGGATGATGTTTTCCTGCACGACGTTGAGCGTTTCCCACAGGCCCGGCCCGGCATCTTCCCGGCGGCGCGGGCGCAGCAGCTGGGCGGCGGTGACGGGGGGCTGATCCTCCCCATAGCGGGCGACCAGGGCGGCGCGGGCAAAGGCGCCCTGTTCCGGCGGCGAGAGGCGCAGCGCCTTCATTTCGGCCGCCGCATCGATCAGGCGGGGGAAATCCTGGGCGACCGTGTAGGCGCCTTCGATAATCTGATCCTGAATGTTGCCCTTGTGGGGCACGCGGACTTCTTCAAACTTGCTGCCGGCAATCAGGCTATTCGTGCACACGAAGCGGATCAGGCCGGCAAACATCTGATAGCTGCTGCTGCCGTTGTGGCTGTTGACGATCACGACTTCCGCGGCTTCCTGGGCGTTGATATCCCCCACCCGGCGAAGGCGCAGCATGTGCTTGGTGTGGCCGATCTGGCCGGCATCGCGGCTGCGGGATTGCGCGGCAAAGAAGGGCTGCCAGCCTTCGCGGCGCAGGCCATCCACCAGCTTGATGGTGGGCACATAGACATAGCGGCTGCTGCGGCTTTCGTGCGCATCATCGGCGAAGATCGACGGGCAGACGGCGCGCAGCTGGGCATCTTCCAGCGGGGTGCGGCTGCTGATGGCGAGATGACCGCGACCGAAACGGGTGGCGAGAGTGTGCATGTGAGGCCCTTTCTGACCATAAGGCGCCTTGCCCAACTGCCCGGCGCCTGTCCTAATCTTAGGACAGAAGCGGGCGCGCTTGTCAAGCCCGCCCGCGCCCATTATTTTGCCCCGCGCCCCAGCCCTTTGATTTCTATCATGAATTGGCGTGGCGACGGGCGGTTACGCGGTTACGCGGCGGTTACGCTGGCCGTAACGCCTAAGCCATTGAAGGCGAAGGCAGGTTACGCGGTTACGGTCTTGCGGGCGCGCGCGCGTGTAGCGCGGCGAGGGGCTGGGGGGGGAGTGTGCCCTTCACGCGCGCGCGCGGCGCGTAACCATGTAACCAACAACCAACAAAGGGGGATTAACCTTTATATATCAGGGGGTTGGCGCGGTTACGAAGGCGGTTACACTGTGGTTACGCTGTGTAACCGGCGGCGGGCGCCTGGTGGCCGGCCGGCGCGGATCGATAAAATAGGGGGCGGATATGGCCGCGCCGCGTGATGGGGGCCGCCGCCGGCGCCGCAGCCGCTGCTGCCGCTGCTGGATGCCCACGAGATCGAGGCGGCGCGCGACCAGGGCGCCAGCATCGGTAAGGCGGTGGCCGAGCAGGCGCGGCGGCCGGGCCGGCCGCGCGGGGCGCTGAACAAGCGCACGGCGGCCTTTCGCGAGGCGATCCTTGCCCGATATGCGCACCCGGCCGAGGCGCTGGCAGCGGCCTACAGCCGGCCGGTGGACACGCTGGCGGCCGAATTGGGCTGCACGAAGCTGGAAGCCTTCGGGCTGCAAATCCGGGCCGCTGGCGAGCTGCTGCCCTACATCGAGAGCAAGATGCCGGTGGCGGTGGGCGTGCAGGCCGAGGGGCAAATTCGGTTTGTGCTGGCGGCCGACAATGGCGCCCAGGTGATCGATGGTGGGCAGCTGACCGGGCTGGACGCGCTGGCTATGGGCATCGGCCAAGCCATTGAAATTGCAGCAGGTGAAGGCGAATGATCGGCCGCGACGAACAGGCGCCGATGAACGGCACGCGCCAAGCCGCTGGAATTGCTGCGCAATCGGCGCCGCGCCGTCAGCTTTCCCGGTTGACGGGCGCGGCGCTGGCCGGCGGCAGCAGCTGGGCGGCAGCGGGCGCGGATCGGCGCGGCGGCCGGGCAGGCGCGGCGGCGGCCGACGGGGGGCGCCCCCCCCAACGCGCGCGCGCTCTCATGCTCGGCATCGGCACAGGGTGCACAAAATTCTGGGGCAAAATGGCCCAAACGCGAAAAAAAGACGGTCCCGGCCGGGTGGGGCGGGGCAGCGCCGGCGGGCGCGGGATCGGGCGCGGGACAGGGCACGCGATTGGGCCAAGCCCGCAGCATGGGCACGGGTGCCGGGCGGTGCGGCCATGAGCGGGTTCGAAATCGTTACCAACTGGAAGGCGCCGGGGCCGGTGGCCGCTGCCTTCTGCAACACGACGGCCTTTGTGGCGGGCATCATGGGGCCGGTGGGCAGCGCCAAGACCACCACGGCCCTGGTGCGCATCCTGAAAGCGGCGGCGGCGCAGCGGCCCAGCCCGATTGACGGCGTGCGGCGATGCCGGGCGCTGGTGCTGCGCGACACGTTTGTGACCCTGAAACGCACGGTGCTGAACACCTGGCACAGCTGGTTTCCCAAGACGGTTGGCCAGTGGGTGGAAGGCCCGCCGGCCCGCCACACGCTGATGCTGGTGCACCCGCTCGACGGCGGCCCGGTGGAATTGATCGTGGATTTCATGGGGATCGGTGATGACAGCGTGGAAAACCTGCTGCGATCCTATGAACCGACCGTGTTCTATGTGAACGAGGCCGACCTGTTGAGCTTTGACGTGCTGGCGTTCCTGGTGCAGCGCGTGGGCCGCTATCCTTCTCGAATTCATGGCGGGCCGACCTATTACGGTGGGTGGCTGGATTTCAACGCGCCCGAACAGGATCACTGGCTGCACGAATTGTTTGTGGAAAACATCATTCCTGGCAGCAACGGCAAGCCTGCCAAAGGATATGAATTCTTCAAGCAGCCGGGCGGGCTGGAGCCGAATGCTGAAAATCGGGCCAATTTGCCAGCGACGTATTACGAGAAGATTATTGAAAATCAGCCAGAGTGGCTGGTGCGCCGCATGGTGCACAATGAGTGGGGCTATAGCCGCGACGGCAAGCCGGTTTACATGGACTTCAACGACAAGCTGCATGTGCGGCCGGGCCTGAAACCGATCAAGGGCATTCCCATTGGCATCGGCGCCGATGCCGGGGGCACGCCGGCCGCCACCTTTGGCCAATGGCTGCCGGGCGATGTGTGGCATGTGCTGGCCGAAGTGGTGACGGGCCCGAATGTGGGCGTAACGCGCTTTGGTGAAATGATCCTGGAAGTGCTGGCGCGCGACTTCGAGGGGTGGCCGGTGCGCGATTGCTATGGCTGGATCGATCCATCGGCGGCCTATGGCGGCGACGAGGAAGGCAATGATCCGGCGTTCCTCGACAAGCTGAGGCGTGTGACAAAAATCCCGTTCCGGCCCACCGCCACCAACAATCCGCGAATGCGGCAGGAGGCGGTGCGCAAGCAGCTGCGGCGCCTGGTCGATGGCAAGCCGGCTTTCCTGCTTTCGGACAAGTGCAAGGTGCTGCGCAAGGCGATGAACAGCGCCTATCGCTACAAGCAGCTGCGCGGGATCGGCAACGCCGGCCGCCATGACACGAAGCCCGAAAAGAACGAACACAGCCACGTGGCCGAGAGCGCGGAATATCTGCTGCTGGGCGGCGGCCTGGGCATGGCCGGCGTGATGGGCACGGCCAGCATGAGGGGCGTCATGGGACCACTGGGCGGCGCCATGGCGACGGCGGACAATGATTATTCCATCTTTGGAGACTGATGACATGGCGGTGAAACTGGCAGCACTTCCAATGATCCTGGGCGCAACGGCCATCGGCGCGACCACGGCGGCGCTGCCGGCGTTGCTGGCCAAGAAACCCAAAGGCCCGACAATTGCGCCGCCGGTGACGCGCGATGATGCGTTGGAAGCGGCGCGCCGCGATGACGAGCTGCGGCGGCGCACCGGATCTGCGGCCAACATCATTGTTCCCGATGGCGCGGGCGAGGCCAGCACCGCCAGCGCCAAAAGCGAGGCCAGCACCGCCAGCGCCAAAACCTTGCTGGGCGAGTGAAAGGACCAACGATGACGAGGAACCAAGACCAGGCGGCGGCCGAGGCGGAAGCCAAGGCCAAGGCCGAAGCGGAGGCCAAGGCGGAGGCCGAGGCGGTGGCGGCCGACGCGGAAGCCAAGGCCAAGGCGGAGGCCGAAACCCTGCTGGAAGCCACGGAAATCGCCGAAAAAGGCCCGCTGATGCTGGCCAGCGGCATTGCCGAGGCCGATGCCGAAACCCTGTGGCAAGCCCCGTTGCGGCGGGCCTTCGTGACGCTGCACGGCACGGCTGTGCTGATCTTTGGTTCTGGCAGCAGCGACGGCAGCACTACGGTTTACGCCGTGCCCGGCGCGCCGGTGCTGGACGTGAGCGGGCCGCAGTTCGCTTATGTGAACGAGCGCCTGGTGTGGAACGGCAAGGCCGAGCTGGTGGGCGGCCCCGCGCTGGGCCTTGGCCGCAGCGTTACGCATGTGGCGCTGGCCGATGGCCCGGATGGGCCGGTGCGGGCCGTGGCGCCGCTGGGCGCGCCGATCCATTGGCGGCCGGGTGAAGCCTTTGGCTTTGGCCCTGGCGCCTTCGTGTTCGCTTGAGGAGGCAGACATGAGTGAAATTCGGATTGAGCAATTCCCCGGCGCCGGCACCGATGGCCGCGAAACCGTGCAGATGCCGGTGCTGGACTTGACGGCGGATTGCCTGACCGTGGCCAGCGGTGCCGCCGCCGCTGCGAGCGCTCCGCTGGACCCCAAGACGCGCGTGATCGGCATTCGCGCCAGCGCCGGGCCGGTGGCGGTGCGCATCGGCAGCGGCAATGCCGCCGCCGTGGCGGGCCAGCTGGCGACGGCGGCGGCCGGGGCATCGGTGAACCAGGACGAATATCGGTTCTTTGCCGTGCCGCCCGCGCTGCACGGCAAAGCCGATGTGCGCGTGGCCGTGATCGACCGATAGGGGGCAGGCCATGCGGATGTGGGGCACTGGATTTGGCGGCTTTGGCGCGGGCGGCGGCACGCCGCCTGGGCCACCAGGCGTGTCGCTGTCGATCACCGGCAGCCCGCCTGCCACGGTGCGGCAGTTCACGGCCTATGAATTTGTGCCGGTCGTGAGCGGTGGCACGCCGCCTTATACGTTTGCGCTCACATCCGGCACGCTCAATAGCGATTTTGTGATTGACCCTGAAGCCGGCACAATAACCAGTGCAAGCGCTGTTGAGTTGACAGCAATGACTGATTTGCGGCTGACCGCAACGGACGCGGCCGGAAATACAGCGACGCTCGGGCCGTTCTCGATCACGCCGCAGCAAGTGTTCTCAATTGTGGACACTGGCGCCAGCGGGCGCAGCTTGGCAGCGACAGGATGGGTGCCGCCGGCGGCCGTCGAGCAAGTGCTGATTGCCATGACAATTCGCATGGAAGGGTATCCTGCAAATAATCGCCGCATGTTTGTGTTGCACCAAACCGGCTCAACATCAAATGTGGGCCTGCTGGTGACTGTGGAGCCGACGGCCCAGCGCATTGGTTTTAGCATGACCAACAACACGGCCTATCGTGTGTGGACTTCTAACGCCACGCCGGTGGGCCGCACGTTGCAGATATTTGCCCAGCTCACCACGTTGAGCGCTGCTGGCCGCACCACGCCAATCACGCGCGCGCGGCTATGGGTAAACGGCGTGTTTCAGCCTGGCGAAGTGGCATGGGGCGCTGCTGGGCCTGCTTCGCCAGCAGCAAATTATGCGCAATTAGAGTGCTTTGGCGTGTCCAATGCTAGCGTGCCTGATGTGTCGCTGGGCTATTTATGGGCAAAGTGTGGCACGTTGGCAGATTTTGGGCTGGTGAACTTTGATGATCCGGCGGAGCGCGCCAAATTCGAAATGGGCGTGCTTGACCCGGTGAGCGGCGTCGTAGCGACGGGCATTGGCACGCTGACGCCTGACGTGTTCGTCCACGACACGTCTGCCAATTGGCAATCGGGCGCCATCGCCAACCGTGGTGCGGCTGGTGCGTTTGCGATCCCACGCATCAACGGCACCTATTCGGATGGTGCGCTTTGGCAAGATGCGGCGTTCACGCTTGGCAATCCGGCGCCGACAAGCCGCACGGCGTTCACAAGCAACAACATCACGCTGAACTTTGCCAGCGCGCGCACCGGTGGCCAGTTTGCCAACGCCTATCTGTGGATTGATAACACTGCGGGGATCAACTTTACGACCGATCCGCCATCAGTGCAGCGCAACCGTCCGTTCCGAGATCGTGCGGGCACCGCCGGACTGGGCTGGGATAGCGGGGCAGAGCATAATCCGGGCAGCGTGGCCAAAATCGCCAGCCATCCAACCTTGCAAGGTGACGGAGCGCGGCAGGGGTATGATTTTTACCAAGACCCGGCCAATTATCATGTAAGCTATCAGGATAGCTTCAACATTGACCCTGGCCGCACAGGCACGCCTCTTGCCCTGACAAGTGGCACGCTGGTGAAATACGTCAGCAACAGCACGGTGAACTTCGTAAGCGGGGCGACCCAATCCGGCCGCGACAACCAAGCGCGCGCCGTGGCCTTCAGCTTTGACGTGCCGCCTGACACCACAAACCTGTATTTCATGCCGCGCCAGAACGGCGTTCCGTTGGTTGATGGCTTGGGCCGCAGCGCGTGGATTATCAGCCGCAACAGCGCAGGCGTATTTCAGCCTGATATTTCCATGCTGCCCAATATCGCCACGCCAACGGGCGTAACGCTGCCGCCGGCGGTGGCGCTGTATAATCAAATTCTGCGGTGGCAATCAGTAAGTCATTTGAATTTTGGCACAGCGCGTAATCTGGCCGCTCCATCGCAGATGACAAATTATGGCCGCGAAGCGACGCTTCTGACCGGCAACATTGCGCTGTTGATGTGCATGAGTGCACTGACCAGCGATCAAAAGGCATTTTTAGCAGAAGCCATGACGCAATATGGCATCTTCCTTGCGCGCCATATCGAGACTGGTGTGAACAACAGTGGCACCACTGGCATGGGCAACACGAGCACGGGCCGCAAAATGGCGCTGGCTATTGCTGCTCTGGTGACGGGCAACGCGCGGCTGCAAGATGCGCTCGCCAGCGCCACGACATCAAAGCAGGTGTATGCTGAAGACATTCAAATCCGGCCTGTGACGGCTGCCGATCAAGCAGAATGGCCGGGCACTGTCTATGACACGCTGCTTGGGCAAGGCGAGTGGACTGGTGGCAACCAGACGACCGGCGACCTAGTGCCTGCATGGACAACTGGCGAAAATGAGGCAGTGGAATATCGTCACAATTGGGCAAGTGCAATGATCCTGCACTATTGCGCAGTAAAGGCCATTCCAGGGCTGCAAACGCTGTGGAACAATACGCTGTGGCTGCAATACATGGAGCGCTATTATCAGACCGAGCTTGGACGTGGCTTTGCTGGCGATACAGGCAACGTTGACCGTATGGACAATTTTGGTCGCCAATTCCGGGCGCAAAATCCGGGGCTGTTTTGATGGGCCCACAGCAAAAAAGGATCGCATGATGGAACCGCTGATCAGCAAGCTAAAGCAGCGTTACGCGACCATGCTGGGGGAGCGCGCGCAGTGGGAAAGCCATTGGAGCGAGATCGAGCGGCGCGTGAGCCCGCGCGGCGATGTGCTGCGGCGGCCGGCGGTGGGCGGGCGGCGCACCGAGTATATCTTTGAAAGCACCGCCACGCTGGGGCTGGAACGCTTTGCCGCTGCCATGGTGGGGCTGGTGGCGCCGCAGGGCCAGCGCTGGCACACGCTGACCACCACCGATCGCCGGCTGATGGCTGATATCCAGGTGCAGCGCTATCTTGAGGAGGTGAATGACCTGCTGTTTGACTATCGCTATTCGGCGAGCAGCGGATTTTCGACCAACCTGTTCGAGTGCATGATCCAGTTGGGCAGCCTGGGCACGGCGCCAATCTATATCGAGGATCAGCCGGCCAGCGGCATCAGCTACCGCGCCATGCACATCACCGAATGCTGCATCGATGTGGATCACCAAGGCCGGGTGGACACGGTGGGCCGCGAATTCGACTGGACGGCGCGGCAGGCCAAACAGAAATGGGGCATCGAGGCCCTGCCCCGCCAAGTGCGCGAAGCGCTGGACAAGCCCGACCGCAAATTCACGTTCTGCCAGATGATCGCGCCGCGCGCCGATTATGATCCGAACCGCATGGACGCGAAAGGCAAGCGCTGGGGCAGCTGGTTCTGGCTGAAAGACAGCGGCGATGCCATCATTGCCGAAGGCGGCTTCAACACCATGCCGATCCCGGTGGCGCGCTACACCACGGCGCCGCGCGAGAATTATGGCCGCAGCCCGGCCATGATGGTGCTGCCCGATATCAAGATGATCAACGAGATGGCCAAGACGGTGATCCGCAGCGCGCACCGCAACCTGGACCCGCCGCTGCTGACCGCCGATGATGGCGTGCTGACACGCATCCAGACCCGGCCCGGCGCCATCAACATCGGCGGCCTGAATTCGCGCGGGGACCAGATGGTGCGCCCGCTGCAAACCGGCGGCAGCCTGCCCGAAGCCCTGGAACTGCAAGCGCAGACGCGGCAGACGATCAAGGACGCCTTTTTCGTGAGCCTGTTCCAATCGCTGGTGGACGCGCCCGACCGCATGACGGCGACCGAAGTGCTGGAACGGATGCGGGAACGCGGCGTGCTGCTGGCGCCGGCCGCCGGCCGCATCGAGACCGAACTGCTGGAACCGCTGATCACGCGCGAGCTGGACATTCACGCGCGCGCCGGCCGCCTGCCGCCGATGCCGGAGGCGCTGGCGCGGGCCGGCGGCGATGTGAAAGTGGTTTACCAGAACCCCATGAGCCGCGCGGCCAAAGCCGAGGAAGCCACCGGCTTTTTCCAGCTGGTCAACGCCATCACGCCGCTGGCCGCATCGGAGCCGGAAATCCTGGACGCGCTGGACATGCCGGCGGCCGTGCGCGGCATCGCCAGCATCATCGGCGTGCCGGCACGCTGGATGCGCAGCGTGGAGGAAGCCAAGGCGCGGGCCGATCAGCGCACGCAGGCAGCGCAAGTGCAGCAGCTGGCGGCGGCAGCACCGGCGGTGGCCGGCGCCACGCTGGACCTGGCCCGCGCCGAGCAGCTGGGCGGCGGCCTGGAAGCGGTGATCTAGGCCATGGCCAATTGGGCAATGAAATTGGCCCGCAACGTGGCCGAGCGCTACCTGCACGAACGGCGGTGGCGCCGCTGGCAGGCGTATCGCGCGCTGTTCCAGGATGGCGACGGCAAACTGACGGCAGAAGCGGATATCGTGCTGGGCGACCTGCGCGATTTCTGCCGGGGCCATCAATCCACCTTTGACCCCGATCCGCGCGTGCACGCCCTGATGGAAGGCCGCCGCGAAGTGTGGCTGCGCATCGCCGAGGCGCTGGCCATCGATGAACCCATGATGATGCGACTGGATGCCAACCGACCCACAATCAGCGAGGGAGACGACAATGAGTGACGATCTGACATGCGCAGCAATGCGAACCTTCATTGGCACGAAAGTGGTGCAAGCCAAGAGCGCCATCAAGGATGACGTGATTGGCTACAAGGTGGTCTATCCCGATGGCTATGAAAGCTGGTCGCCGCCGGAAGCATTTGAGGAGGCTTATCGGCTGACCGACGACTTCACCATGTCCTTTGGTCATGCCCTGGTCATGCTCAAGCGTGGAGCCAAGCTTACGCGGGCGGGCTGGAACGGGAAAGATATGTTCATCTTCCTGGTGCCCGGCTCACATTTCAAGGTGAACCGTCCGCCCCTGTTGGGCATCTACCCGGAAGGCACCGGCATCGATTATCGCCCGCACATCGACATGAAAACGGCGCAGGGCGACGTGGTGCCGTGGGTGGCCAGCCAGAGCGACTTGCTGGCCGACGATTGGGCTGTGGTGGTCTGACCGACACGCCGGCCCAATCTCAACCGACCCACAATCAGCGAGGGAGACGACAATGAGTGACGATCCGAATGAAGGCGGCGGCGCGGGCGGCGGTGGCGCAGGCGGGGACGGCGTAACGCCGGCCAGCGCGGCGGGGCTGCTGGGCGCGGCGGCCGAAGGTGGCGGCGGTGGCGCGGGCGGCGCGGGCGGCGGTGCTGGTGGCAGCGGTGACGGCCAGAAGGGCGAGGCGCCGGACTGGTGGGGCACGCTGGCCGACACGGCGCCGGACAAAAAGACGCCGAGCGACCGCAAGTGGATCGAAAACAAGGGCTTCAAATCGCCGGCCGAAGCGATTGCCGCCTATCGCCAGCTGGAAAACCAGTTTGGCAGCGGTGAAAAGCTGGTGCTGCCCAAGGACGCCAACGATGCCGATGGCTGGAACCGCGTGTTTACCGCGCTGGGGCGGCCGGAAGCGCCCGAAGGCTATGACGCCAAGCCGCTGGGCGACCAGGTGGACCCGGCCTTCTTTGGCGAATTCGCCAAGGCAGCACACGCGGCCGGCCTGACGCAGCGGCAGGTGGAGGCCGTGGCAGAATTCAACAACCAGCAGCTGGCCGCAGCGGCGACAGCCCAGGCGCAGCGCGAGAAGGCGGAAGGCGCCGAATTGCGCAAGACCCACGGCGCCGCGCTGGAAACCATGATGGCGCACACGGATCGGGCGCTGGCCGCCTATGGCTTTACCGAGCAGGAAGCCATTGCCATGCGCCAGGCGCTGGGCGTGAAGCGATCACTGGAATTCTTTGCCAAGCTGGGCAGCGGCATGGCGGAAGATGGCCTGCCCGGCAATGGCAACAAGGGCGGCGGCGGGGATCTGGCGCGGGGATCTGGCGACCATGCTGCAACGCAAGCAGCAGATCATCAAAGACCCGGAACTTGCCGGCAAGCTGCGGAACGGCGACCCGGCGCTGAAAGCCGAATGGGATGCCATCAACGCAGCCGAGGCCGCGCAACTGGAAGCGCAGCGCCGGGTGGCGTGATTTCAGGCTCTTGACGGCGGGCGGCACGCTGTGAGAGTGTGCCGCCCGTGATCGCCGGATAAGGCTGGGCCAGTGCCCTCGCCCCCGGCCGGTGGCAACACCCACGGCGACGATCACCGCCCGCGACAGGCCAGCGCATCGGCCAGGACGGCCCGGCAACTCCGACAAGCCTCCGACCCTCAAGCATCGCTTTTGGATTGGAGCGCATCATGTCTGTCAACGTTACCGCCACGCAAATCGTTCAGTTCAAGAACAACATGGAGCTTTCGCTCCAGCAGACCCGGCCGAAGCTGTGGCCGCACCTGACCGAGGAAAGCGCCAGCGGCCGGCTTTCCGAGCTGACCAACCTGATCGGCCCGGTGCCCGGCCAGGAAGTGGACGAGCGCCACGGCGAAACCAAATACAACAACACGCCGCATGACCGGCGCTGGGTGGCCAAGCGCAAGCCCTATACCTATGCCGACCTGGTGGACAGCGATGACCAGCTGCGCGCTGGCATCGATCTGCAAGGCGCCTATGTGCGCGCCGGCACCGCCACGATCAATCGCGGTTATGACGAGCGCTTCCTGCAAGGCTTTTACGGGGTGGCGCAGACCGGCGAGACCGGCAGCACGCTGGTTTCGTTCCCCGCCGGCAACATCATCGCCGCAGACGTGGGCGCCGGCACCGCGACCGGCATGAACGTCGAAAAGCTGATCGTGGCCAAGCAGCTGTTCATGGCCAACGAAGTCGATCTGGACATGGAAGAACTCTATGTTGCGCTGACCAGCGTGCAGTATGGCCAGCTGCTGCGCGACCTGCGCGCCACGAGCCGCGATTTCGTGAGCCAGCAGCAGATGACCGTGATCGAAAGCGGCAAGCTGCCGATGCTGCTGGGCTTCAACTTCATCCAGATTGAATATGGCAACGCCAACAGCTTCCCGCTGGCGGCGCCGCTTTCGCTGGATGGCAGCGGCCGGCGCCGCGTGCCGGTGTGGTGCAAGAGCGGCATGGCCGGCGGCGTGTGGGAAAAGCTGTTTGCCAGCATCGACACCCTGCCGGGCCGCAACCACAGCACGCAGGTTTATGCCCGCATGGACGTGGCCGCCGCCCGCACGCAGGAAGGCAAGTGCCTGCAAATCCTTTGCGCTGAATAACCCCCCCGGCCGGCGGCGCGCCCCCGACCGGCGCGCCGCCAATCGGCCACCAGAACAAGGAATTTTGACCCATGGCCCGTTTCTTCACCCCGCAGACCATTGGCAACCTGGACGGCACCACGCCGCCGGTGCGGCAGGCCCCCGGCCTGATGCACGCCAAGCTGCGCATCATCCCTGCCCGCATCGATCTTGCCCAGGTGGGCGCCACCATCACCACCGCCGATGAAGTGGTGCTGGGCAAGGAATATGATGGCTATCGCTTTGCCTTTGGCATCATGAACGCCAGCGTGACCATGGGCGCCAGCGCCCAGCTGGCCGTGGGCACCAGCCCGACCCACGCCAGCAATGGCCAGTATCGCGCGGCGGCCGTGTTCACCACCGTCAACACGCCGACGCTGTTTGGCCTGGCGGCGGCGCAGCAGGCCAACCCGCCTGCGGCCGAGCGCCTGGTGTTCCTGACCGTGGGCGCCGCCAACCTGCCCACCAGCGGCCTGCTGAACATCGATCTTTATTACAGCTACGTCGGATAGGGCCGCCCTCGCTTGGCCCTGGGGCCGGCCGGTGCGGGGGCGTGCCGGCCGGCCCCTTCCTTGACCCAGCCCCAGGAGAGCCGACATGCCGGCACGCCAATATCAAATCGCCGTGGGCGCCAAGGCCAGCGCCGTGGCCGTATCCACCCCGGCCGATTTCGGCCCCAACCTGGTGCGCCTGCAAATCGATTATGTGGCCGGCCTGCCGCGCCAGCGCGTGATCGAGGCCATCGAAGAACTGAAAGAAGCCTTGATGGAAGGCGCATGGCCGCCGGCCTGACCGTGGAGGCGGGCGCATGGCCAGCTGGATCGAGATTGCCAACGCCGCGCTGGTGCGCATGGGATATGGCACCACGCTGACCGCGCTGGACGAGGCATGGAGCGGGATGCCGAATTGCGCGCCCACCCATGGAACTTTGCGCACCGCCGCGCGCAGCTGACTGCGCTTTCCGTGGCGCCGGCCTTTGGCTTCACCCACCAGTATCAATTGCCCGCGGATTGGCTGCGCTTTGTGAAGCCGGAAGATTGCCACGAATGGGCCATCGAAGGCGGCATGATCCTGGCCAATGACGCTGGCCCGCTGAATATCCATTATGTGCGCCGGGTGGATGAACCGGGCCTGTTTGACCCGCAGTTTGCCATCCTGCTGGCCCTGCGCGTGGCCATGGCCATCTGCGAGGAACTGACCGGCAGCGCCTCCAAGAAACAGGCCATCACGCTGGAACTGCGCGAGGCGCGGGCCGAAGCGCGGCGGATCGACGGGCAGGAAAACCCGCCAGAGGATCGCGCCGAAAGCGATTGGCTGCTTAGCCGGGAAGCCCCCTGATGCCGCAGGCCATCGCGCAGACCAATTTCAACGGCGGGGAAATCAGCCCGCGCCTGGCCGGCCGGCCTGACCTGGCGGCCTATCAGATCGGGCTGGCCGAGTGCCGCAATTTCGTGCCGCTGCTGCAAGGCCCGGTGACGAAGCGGCCGGGCACCATCCATGCCGAACTGGCCAAGGTGCAGGGCGAGGCATCGCGGCTGATCCCCTTTGTGCCGCGCAGCACCCAAGCCTATGTGATCGAGGCCAGCAGCGGCGTCTTTCGCTATTTCACCAACAATGTGCAGCTGGAAAGCAGCCCCGGCGTGCCGCTGGAAACGCCGACACCCTACACGGCCGCCGATATCGCCCGGCTGAACTGGCACCAGAGCAATGATGTGCTTTACCTGGTGGACGGCCGCCAGCAGCAGCGCCAGCTGCGCCGGCTGACCGCCACCACGTTCAGCCTGGGCCCGCTGGTGCTGCGCGGCGGCCCGTTCAAGGACCAGAACCGCGACAAGGCGACGACGATCAGCGCCAGTGCGGCGACCGGCACCATCACGCTGGTGGCCACGCAGCCGATTTTCCAGGCCGGCCATGTGGGCAGCCTGATCGAACTGGAAGCCATCGATTTCCGCAGCATCCGCGCATGGGAACCGGCGGCGCAGGTGAACATCAACGACCTGCGGCGCAGCGACGGCAAGGTGTATCGCTGTGTGGCGCGGGCCACTTCCGGCCGCACCGGCAGCGTGCAGCCCACCCATAGCGAAGGCCAGGAATGGGATGGCACCGCCTTTGGCAAGGACGTGAACGACAAGGACGCGCTGGGCGTGCTGTGGGAATATGTGCACGGCCGGTTCGGGATCGCGCGCATAACCGGCTTTACCAGCAGCTTTACCGTGCAGGCGACCGTGGAGCAGCGGCTGCCCGATGATGTGACCGGCGCCGGCAGCACGTTCCGCTGGGCGCATTCGGCCTACAGCGATGTGGAAGGCTGGCCGGAAACGGTGACAGTGTGGAACGAGCGCCTGATCTTGACCAAGGGCAACCGCATCGATGCCAGCGTGGTGGGCGATTTCCCCAATTTCGCGCGCCGCACCGATGCCGGCCTGCTGGCGCCCGATCAGGCATTCACCTACCGGCTGCCGCAGGCCGGGCAAATCCTGTGGACGGAAACGGATCGCCAGCTGCTGCTGGGCACGGCCACGGCCGAATATTCCATTGCGGCCGTGAACCAGGCGGCGGCCGTGAGCGCCACCAACATCGCCGCGCCGCGCCAAAGCCAATATGGCAGCAACCCGGTGCGCGTGCTGGGCGCCGGCACGCGCACCCTGTTTGTGCAGCGCGGCGGGCGCAAGCTGCGGCAGATGGGCTACAGTTTCCAGGATGATCGCTATGTGGCGCCCGATCTGACCGTGCGGGCGCAGCATGTAACGCGCAGCGGCATTACCGCCATGGCGCTGCAAAACGAGCCGGAAGCGCTGATCTGGTGCACGCGCGGTGATGGCCAGCTGCTGACGCTGACCTTTGCCGAGGATGAACAGGTGCGCGGGTGGGCGGTGATGCCGCTGGGCGGCGCTGATGCCGCCGTGGAAAGCCTGTGCGTGGTGCCTGCGCCCGACAACAGCTATGACCAGCTTTGGTTGCAGACGCGGCGCACGGTGGGCGGGCAGGTGCAGCGCGCCATTGAATATCTGGCGCCCTTCCGCGACGAGGCCGACCCGCTGGCCGATGCCTATTTCGTGGATGCCGGCCTGACCTATCGCGGCGCGCCGGCCAGCACGTTCACCAACTTGCAGCACCTGGCCGGCGAGGCGGTGATGGTGCTGGCCGATGGCGCCGTGATCGGGCCGCTGACCGTGAGCGGCGGCGGCAGCATCACCCTGCCCGAAGGCCGCACCGCCAGCGTGGTGCACGCGGGCCTGCCCTATACCGCGCGGATCAAGACCATGCAGCTGGACCCGCCGGCCGCCGAGGGCAGCAGCCAAGGTCGCCTGAAACGCGCCGTGCGCGCCGTGCTGCGCCTGCTGGACACGGTGGCAATGAAGATGGGATCACCGCCGGGCCGCCTGGACGATGTAACGCGCCGGCCGCAATCGATCCCGCTGGGGCAGGCGGTGCCCGCCTTCACCGGCGATATTCAGATTGGCGTGGATGGCCCGCACGAAGCGCGCGGCGTGCTGGTGATGGAAAGCGCCGAACCGTTGCCGGCCACGATCCTGGCCGTGTTCCCGGCCTTTGACGTGGGGGCACCGTGATGGCCAGCACAGCGATCAACATCCGCAATATGGAAGCGGCCGACCTGGATGCTATCGATCTGCAACCGCGCCAGCAGCATGAGCGGCCATATTTGACCCTGGCCCATGCCGAGCGCCTGGTGGCCAGCGATTGGGCGTGGACCATCGAGGATGATGCCGGCGTGCTGGGCGTGCTGGGCCTGCTGCCCTACATGCCGCAATCGGCACTGGCCTGGACGTTTTGGGCGGATCGATCAAAACCGCACTTCCTGTGGATCACGCGGGAAATCCGCCGCGTGCTGGATGACGCGCCCTGGCGGCGGATCGAGGCCACGACGCGCGCCGATTGGCCAGAGGCCGGCCGCTGGGCACGGCTGTGCGGCTTCACCCATGTGCACACGCTGCGCCATTGGGGGATGGACGCGACCGACCATCACCTGTGGGAGCGCATCAAGTGACGGCCGCGCTGGCACCCATCGGCATCGGCCTGATGGCCGGCGGCCAGGTGCTGGGCGGCATTGCCGGCCTGCAATCGGCCAATGCCAATGCGCGCGCCGCCGAAGCCGAAGGCGACATGCTGCTGCGCGACGGCGTGGCCACGGCCGAGCGGGTGCGCAACCAGGCGCGCATGGTGCAGGGTGAAGCCGTGGCAGCACAGGGCGCCAGCGGCTTTCAGCTGGGCACCGGCAGCGCCATCGATGTGCTGCTGGAAAATGCCATCAACGCCGAAGTGGATATCATGACAGCGCGCACGCGCGGCGAGAATGCCCGCGCCGCCAAGCGCACCGAAGCCGCCAACATGCGCGCCGCCGGGCGCATGGCGCTGGTCCAGGGCCTGATCGGCGCGGCGGCCAGTGTTGGCATGGGGGCGGCCAGCGGCGCCTTTGGCGGCGGCGGCGCGGCGGCGGCACCCACCAGCAGCGGCGGCCTGCTGGCACCGGCGGCTGTGGGCGGCGGCACCGGCATTCCAGGCTGGGGTGGCCTGCCCGGCATTGGCGGCATGGGAAGTTTCGGCTGATGGCGCGCATTCCGATCATCACCAGCGACTTGAACGCCGGCACGGCCGTGAGCCTGCCGCAGACGACGCCGCAGCAATTCGGCGCCGGCATCGGCGCGCAGGTGCAGGCCGCCGGGCAGGACATTGCCCAGCTGGCGCTGCAACGGCGGCGCGACGATCAGCGCACCATGGCCGGCACGCGCCTGGCGCAGCTGGCCGTGACCGCTGCGCAGACGGCAGCCGAACGCCGCCAGAATGCAGCGGCCGGCGGCGCCGGGCACAGTGAAGCCGTGCTGGCCGCATTCGATCAGGCGGCGGCATCGGTGCTGGACGGCATCGATGAACCCGAAGTGGCCAACTGGACTCAGCGGCAGATCGCCGAGGAACGCGCCCGCATCACCATCAACGAAAGCGGATGGGAAGCCGGCAAGCGCGCCGAAAAGCTGGTGCTGGACTATAGCGAGGGCGACAATCTTGAGCGCACCCAGCTGTATGCCAATCCTTCCATGGATGGCCTGCAAACCGCGCTGGCGCGCCGCAAGGGCGTGATCGACGGGCTTTCCGGCATCGATGGCAACACCCGCGAAAAGCTGTGGACCGAAAGCCGCAGCGGCCTGACCCTTTCCATGGCCCAGGGCATGGCCGAGCGTGACCCCTACCAAGGGCGCCAGCTGATCGAGAGCGGCGCGCTGGCCGGGCTGGTGGATGCCGACAAGCTGCAAAGCCTGAAAAACCGCGTGGACGTGGAAATCCGGGCCATCGAGGCCGCCCAGGAGCAGGCGCGCCGCGCGGCCGAGGCCGAGGCCCGCCGCGCGGCGGCCGAGGCCCGCGCCGAAGCGCGCGAGCAGCGCCGCATGATCGGCGACCGCATCCGCGACAGCCAGGATTATCTGCGCGACGGCGGCACCATCGCGCCCGCCGAACTGCGCCAGCTGACCAGCGCTGCCTTGCAGATCGGCCGGCCAGAACTGGCGCGCAGCGTGCAGCGGCTTGGCCTGACCAGCATCGTGAACCAGGAATTGCGGGGCCGCAGCCCGGCAGAAATCCAGGCATCGGTGAACGCGCTAAGCGCACAGATCAACAAGGCGGGCGACAAGGCGCCGGCCGAACTGCTGATCGCCCGCGATGCCGCCAGCGACAAGCTGGCCAGCGTGCAGCAGCAGCTGACCCGCGACCCGCTATC
>JALOSK010000367.1 GCA_025458465.1 Sandarakinorhabdus sp.
CCGCCGCCTTCACGGCGGCCGCCTCTTCCTCCATCGCGGCCATCAAGTCGCTGCCGGCCTTGACCATGCGAACGCTGGCTGCGCCCATCAGATCGAACAACAGATTATTGCCCAGGGCGTCGGGATCGTAGCTGCCCGGCACCCGCTCCTCGATCACCAGCCGGCAATCCAGCCCCTCCCTGGCGGCGGCGGCGAGGGTGAGCCGGCAATGATTCGACTGCGGCGCGCCCACCGTGATCAGCGTATCAGCGCCCTTGGCCAGTGCATCGGCAACCAGGAATTCCAGCTTGCGCGTCTTGTTGCCGTTCCGGACCGCCCAGCGCCGCCGAAAGCCGCGGCAACGGCTCCAGCGGGGTGAAACCGGGGGTGTAGCGGCGACGGGGGAAGCGAGCGAGATTCATGAGCGCTGCCGTGGCATGAAGGCGGGCTTCACGCAACCATTTGGCGGCATCGTCAGCCCGCACGACCTGCAGCGAACTCAGCATGCAGGAGCAAAAATATTAACCTTTTATTTGCTATACAACATATTGATATTTCATTAACACCGCTATGCGCTCGTATTTCTTTCGGCGCGCGCTTGAGAGGGCGCTTGTGCAAAGTAGGGGTAAAAGATGAAGTCCATGTTCAAGGCCGCGCTTTTCGCGCTCGCCGCCACGAGCGCGCTCAGCAGCGCATCGGCGCAGACCACCGTGTTCGGCGACCGCGCAACCTTCCTGTCTTCGCTGTCCAGCTCGTTCACCGACGGCTTTGGCGCGGCGGACGGTTATTCTGGCGGGTTTCAGATTCTCAGCAATGCCGCGATGACGGCCGTGAATGGCCAGACCCGCTATGAAACCACTGGTTTTCAGAATCTGAACATCATTCAACCCAATGGTACCTATTGCGCCGGCTGCAACGGCAGCTTCACGCTGCATTTCGATCAAACCAGTTTCGGCGATGCCAATGGCGTGGGCGGCGTCGGCCTCGATATCCCGAACAACCAAGGCTTTTCGGCGCTGGTAACCTTTGGTGACAGCGGCACCCAGCTGTTTGCATTGCCGACTCCCAGCTTCACATCGGCCTTTTGGGGCCTGACCTCGGATCGCCAAATTCGCTCGATCGCGTTTGGCCCCGGCGGCGGCACGACGATTTCGGTGTCGTTCGTGATGGACAATTTGACCATTGGCAATGCCGGTGCTGTTCCGGAACCGGCCAGCTGGGCCATGCTGATCGCCGGCTTCGGCCTGGTGGGCGCCACCGCCCGCCGCCGCCGCCGCACCGTCACCGCCTGAACCCGGCTTCGACGCAACGGAAAAGGGCCGCTCCCCAACGGGAGCGGCCCTTTTTCAATGATGGTGCCCGGGGGCGGATTTGAACCACCGACACGGGGATTTTCAATCCCCTGCTCTACCCCTGAGCTACCCGGGCCCACACACATCGCAGCGGTTGGGTGAACCGCGTGGGAAGCGGGCGTTTAGCCAGCCTCGTCGCCGTTGTCCAGCGGGGACATGTCAGAAAGTTCGTCATCGTGGGCATTGGCCCATCGCGGACAATCAGGTCCAGCGGGCCACCGGTGGCCCGGGCACAGTCGGCGATCAGCGCCTGCCGCGCCGCCAGCCAGGCGATCACGCTGGCCGGTGCTTCGATGCGGGTCGCGCCCACCAGGCGCTGGGCACGGCGCAGCAGTTCCAGCGCGGCGAAGCCTGGCCGCGCGGCCTCTTCGAACAGGCTCAACTGCCGGCGCGGGCGGATGATCTGCACCAGGCCAAAGCCGTTCATCGCCGTCTTTTCAAACGGTGGCGGCAGCGTTTCGGCCAGGATCGCATCGACAGTGCCGCGCGGGCCCTTGCCGGCCAGTGACGGGAAATCCACCACCACCGGCCCGCCGATGCCATGCCGGCGAATCAGCGCCGCCACCGCGCCTGCCGCCGCTTCCGCCAGGCGCGCCAGATCGCCGCTGCCATCCACGTCAATCACCAGCATCGCCGGCGTGGCGGCCACCAGCAGCCGGCCACCGGGAAAATCGATGCGGCCCGACAGCGCCTCTTCCACCACGGCGTCCCAGCCCGCTGCCGCCAGACGGTCAGGGCCATGCGGGCCGAGCGTTTCAACCCGGTGCCCGGCTGCGTCCAGCCGTTCGGCGAGGGTGGGCGCCGGGCGCGCCGGACCGGGGTGGGCGATGACGCGCGCCTGCTTGTCGCGCACCCCATCGGGCCGGCCTGCGCGCTGCACCTCCACCAGCCGCGTCTGCCCCTCCGGCCAGTCGGGGGGCACTGGCGCCAGTTGCGCCTCAGCGCCGTCCAGCACCACCACGCCGTGCCGCCGATCAGACAATCGGGCGGGCGCAATCATGCCGACCGGCAGGGGGTCATCGGCGCGCGCCAGATGCGCCTCCAGCACCTGCTCGCCATCCAGCACCAGCGCGCGGGTGGCGCCGGGAGCCGTCTCGATCAAGGCGATGGTCACAGTCGCCAGCCGGCCGCCGCCAGCAGCAGCCGCGTCTCGTTCAGCGGCAGGCCAACGACGCCGGAAAAACTGCCCGACAGACTGCGTACAAAGGCTTCGGCGGCGCCCTGGATGGCATAGCCGCCGGCCTTGCCCTGCCAGTCGCCGCGGGCAACCAGCCAGTCGACATCGGCCGGTGTGAGGCGCTGGAAGGTGACGACGCTCTCGCTCAACCGTTCGCGCGACCGGCCGTCGGCATCGATCACCGTCACCGCCGTCAGCACCCGATGCCGCCGGCCCGACAACAGGGCCAGACAGCGGCGTGCCGTTTGCGCATCCTCTGCCTTGGGCAGGATGCGGCGGCCGGCGGCGACCACCGTATCGGCCGCCAGCACCACGCTACCCTCATGCCGCGATGCCACCAGCGCTGCCTTTTCGCGCGCCAGCCGGGCGGCGTGGGCGCGCGGTTGTTCGCCGGCCTGCACGGCTTCATCGAGATCGGCCGGATCGACCGCATCCGGCACCAGCCCGAGCCGCGCCAGCAGATCGAGCCGGCGCGGGCTGGCGGAGGCCAGAACCAACCGCATGGCCTGG
>JALOSK010000104.1 GCA_025458465.1 Sandarakinorhabdus sp.
ACCAGCGCCGCCGTCTTCAACGCCTTGTTGGCGCCTTCCAGTCGCGCTGCCACGTTCATGGCATCGCCCAGCGCGGTATACTGGATGCGCCCTTCGCCGCCGAAATTGCCCACCACCACATCGCCCCAGTGCAGCCCCACGCGGGTGCGGCCCATCGCCGGGCGCGTGGCCGTGGCCGTGCGGAAGCGTTCGCCGGCCTGGACCATCTCCACGGCACAGGCCAGCGCGCGGGCGGCATCGTCTGGCCGCGCAATCGGCGCGCCCCAGAAGGCGACCACCGCATCGGCCACGAACTTGTCGAGCGTGCCGCCATGCTTGAGCACCACCGCGCTCATCGTGTCGAGATAGTCATTGAGCGTGGTGGCCACCACCTCGGGGGGCTGGCTCTGGCACATCGACGTGAAGCCCTCGATATCGCTGAACAGCGCGAACACCGGCCGGCGTTCACCGCTCAATTGCAGGCGTTCGGGTTCCCGCAAGATCTGTTCGGCAACATCACGCGGCAGATATTTGCCCAGCGCCCCTTGCGCAAAGCGGCGCTGTTCGGCGCCGACGATGCGCGCCAGCGTCGATGCCGCCATCAACGCCAGCAGCCAGCCGATGCCAAGCCCGGCGCAGGGCAGGCCATGGGTGTCATAACCCTGGCCGGCGAGGCCATAGGGCAGCCAACCCAGCAATCCCACCTCCACCACCACGAAGGGGATCAGCAGGCGCGCGCTGGCATCAAATCCGCCGGTGATGGCCCCCAGCACAACCGCCAGCAGCGCCAGCGCCCACATGACAGCCGGCGACAAGGGCTTGAGCCGCACGCCGTCGAGCGCCTGGGCGATCAGGGTGGCGTGCAGTTCCACGCCCGGCGTTGTCTGCCCCGAAAGCCGGGTGAAGGGCGTGATGAAGCGATCCACCTCCGGCAGATCGGCACCCACCAGCACGATCTTGCCGGCAATCGCCTCCTTCAGGGCAGCAGCAGTGCTGGCATCACCGAACAGATCGATCGGCAGCACGGCAAACACCGGGCGATCGGCGAATTCCGCCCGCCGCAACCGCACGGCGCCTTCGTGACGTTCAAAACCCTTCACCCCGGTGATGGCGTTCGCCAGCAGGGGCGGCGGCTGCCGGGCCGGCGCCGGCCATTGCCGCCAGGCGTTGTCGCTGTCCACGTCCAGCCGGATGGACGCGGTGCGCACCGGCGCGCTGGCCACTCCGGCGAAGAAGCTGCGCATGTGGGCTTCCTGCCACGGCATCACGAACTCGCCATTTTCGGCATTGCTGGAAAAGCCGAAGAATGTCGGCGTGCGCATTGCCAGCAGCGCCTGCTTCAGCACCGGATCTTCGGGCTGCGGCTGATCGATCAATATGTCCACTCCGATGGCGCGCGGGGCCAGCGTATCAAGATTGGTCAGCGCGCGGGCCAGCATGGTGCGGTCCAGCGGCGACCGCTTGCCGGTGGCCGCCAGCGTTTCCTCGGTGAACACCACCAGCACGATGCGATCATCCTGGTCGACGCGCGGCGCGGTGAGATCGGTGCGCACATCATAGAGGCCGCGTTCGGCCGCCAGCGCAAATGGCAGGTTCCAACTGTAGCGCGCAATCAACAGGCCCAACAGCAGCACCAGGCCAGTGACGAACAGGCGCAGCGGGCCGGCCTGGCCCACGGCCTGGCGCAGGGTGGCAAAGCCATCCACCAGGCGGCTGCCAACGGCCACCCGTGCCTCAGCGCCCGCGCGGCGCGGCAGCCGGCTGGCTCAGCAGGGGCTTGGCCGCATCACCGATGATGGCAAAGCCCGACCAGTAATAGGGATGGGAGGTCTCTGCCGTGTCCATCATCGCCACCTGAGACCGCCGCAGCGCCTCCCCCACGCTCACACGGCCGGCATCGGCGAACAGGCCAGTGACCAGCCTGGCGGTGGCATCAAAACTGTCGGGCACCGGCCAGTGGCTGGCAATCACCGAACGCGCGCCGGCGCCCACGAAGGCGCGCACCAGGCCATCCAGCGCGAAATTGCCGCCGGTGGTGATGCCCGCTTCGCGCGTGGCCGCAGCCGTGGCGGCGCCGGCGGTGTCACAAGCCGAAAGAATGATGGTGTCGGCATCCAGAGACAGGTCGAAGATCTCCCGGAAACTCAGCAGGCCGTCACTGTCGCCGCCGC
This sequence comes from Sandarakinorhabdus sp., assembly GCA_025458465.1. Taxonomy (GTDB): domain Bacteria; phylum Pseudomonadota; class Alphaproteobacteria; order Sphingomonadales; family Sphingomonadaceae; genus Sandarakinorhabdus. The sequence continues at coordinate 2,151 of JALOSK010000104.1, forward strand.
CGAAACTGGTGAGCAGCGCCGGGCGGGCCGGGCATTCCGGGCGCGGTGCCGTCACCAGCCCGTGGGTGGCAAAATGGAGGACGCGATAGGCCTTGAGGTCCGTGCGGGCCATCACCGCGCTGTCGCTGAAGTCGGCGCCCGTGGTCACATCGGCGCCGCTCCCGGCCAGCAGCCCGGCCGCCAGCTTGAGTTCCGCCGCCGCGATCGGCCGCCGCCATTCCGCCAATGGCCAGTCACAATCGGCCCGCGCCGCCAGCGCGCCGGCCGGGATGACGCTGGCATTGGGCAGGCTGTTCTCGCCCAGGCCCAGATAGGCCTTGCCGCCCCGGCTGCCAGCCAGAGCCCGCACATCGATGAAAGCGCGCGGCGAAGTGGCGGTGGAGATGATGCGGTCCCGGCCCAGCCAGACAAGCCCGCGCGCATCGAAGGCATCGGCATTGTCGTCGGCCAGCCGCGCTTCATAGGCGGCAAGATTGGCATCTGACGCGATCAGCAGGTTGAAGGGCAGTTGCAGCAGCGGGCCATCCGGTTCCACGATCAGGTGGCGGCTGCCCGACACCAGGCGGGCAACATCGCCATCGGCCGGGCCCATCAACAGGCCGTGCAGCCGCCGCGCGGCCGCAGCATCAAAGGGATAGGTGGTGGGCCGGCCATTTTCGAACACCACCACGGTATCGCGCACCGCCTTGACCAGCCGGCCGAGCTCACTGGCCGGCGCCGCCACTTTCAGGATCGCGGCGCTCGCCGGCGTGATGGCCAGCGCATAGGCATCCTGCCCCACCAGCACCAGCTTGTAATAGGTCTCGTCGGCGACAAGGCTCTTGCCCAGGGTGGGCAAGGTGACATTGCTGGCCGAAATGCTGCGATAGCGCGGATAGGCCGAAAGCTGGGCAAGGATGTTGGTCTGATCACGGCCCAAGGCTTCGGCCCGGGTGCGCAGATCGGCCAGTTGCTGACGTTCCGTTTCCGTGGGCGCCGCGATCTGCGACAGGCGGGCGATATCGCCCTGTGTGCGCACCAGATCGCGGGACAGGGTGATGGACTGGCGGAACAGCCCTGCCGCCGCATCGGTGCCGCCCGACAGCTCGCGGGCCAGCACTGCCTGCGTCTGCGCCACGCCAGGGCGTACCAGGATCTGGCTGGCATCGAACAGATCGGCGGCGTTGGCGGTGGCATTGCCGGCTGCCAGTTGCGCGAACCAGGGCGCCAGCAGCGGGCGCAGCACCTGTCCTGCCCCCGGCGTATCCGGCGCGGCCTTCACGATGGCACGAAACTGCGCAGCGGCCTCTGCCGGTCGCCCGGTGCGGGACCACAGCGCGGCCTGCCGTGCCTGTGCCGCCAGCAAGGCCGCCGATTGCGGGAATTGCGCCCCGATCAACTGCACCGCATCGGCCAGCGCCACATCGGCATCGCCCGGCCGGCCCAGTTGTTCGGCAACAGCGGCAATCTGCGTCGCCACATCGGCCCGCAGCCACAGGATCGACAGCACGCGGCCCTTGCGCAGTTCGGCCAGCCGCCCCTGCGCTTCGGCCAGATCGCGGGCCGCCGCCGGCAACTGGCCCTGCGCCGCGCGCGCCGTCGCGCCCAGATATTGCGCCTGCGCATCCAGAATGATCTCGCGCTCCACGGCGGTGAGGGCGGCGCCGCCGGCCGCCAGCCCGCGCAGGGCGGCATCGTCGGTGTTCAGCCGCTGCGACAGCGGCACGTCGATGAAGCCATTGGCCAGCCGGCCAGCCTCGGTGCGGCCCAGCCCGCTGGCCACCGGCCGGCCCAGTTCGACCAGAGCATCATCACTGCGCCGCTGGTTGAGGAGATGCTGCACGCGGGCGTTGCGCAGCAGGCGCGTGGCCAGCGGATCGCTCACATCCAGCCCCTGCGCGGCGCTGGCGAACAGGCGATCGGCTTCGGCAAACTGCCCCAGATTGGATTGCTGCAGGCCCTGGTTGGCCAGATATTCGGCGCTGCGCGTGAAGCCCGGCGCGCCCTGGCGGTTGCGTTCCACCAGCAGATCGAAAAACTCGGCGGATTCCGCGAAGTTGGCGGCATTGTTGCGGAAATAGGCTTCGGTCAGCGCCTCGCCCGGCTCCAGCGTGCCGGCCTGCAGCCGCGCGAACGCCGCGGGATCGCCCGCCTCGGTCGCCGCCACCGCCACCGTGCCGGTCACGGGTGCATCGGCCAGCAAGGATTGCAGCCCCAGTTCCAGCGCCGAGGCATAGCCGGCAAGGCCATCGGCCACGAAGACCGTGCGGCCGCGCGCCACCTGATAGCGCACGCGGGCCAGACCTTCGACGGTGCAGCGATTGACCGTCACGCCAGGCAGGCCGGGCAGATCAACGCGGCCGGCTGGTGTTGCCGGGCAGCCGGCCGGCAGCGACGGCGCGCCAGAACGCAGGGCATGGAGCGTGCCGACCGGCGCCGCCGCATCCCGGCACACCACGCGATAGCCGCGATCGAACATGCCCTTCAACAGCGGGTCGCTCACCTGGGATTGCGCCGTGCACAGCACGCCAGCGGTGCCGATGCGGAAACTGTCGGCAAGGGCGAGGCTTTCGGCAGCGCCAGGGGCCGGCAGCGTTGCCAGCAGCGCGCCGATGGGCAGCAGGCCAATTGGGCGCATCATTCCTGCCCCCCCGATGGTGTCGATGGCGATGCCGGGTCACGCCACAGTGCCGGATTGCCGGTGCTGGTGGCCGGATCGGTGGCATCGACATCGCGGAACAGCGGCCCGAAATCATACAGGCCCTGGATCACCTGCAGCGGCAGTGCCGGGGTCGATGCCTGTTGCCGGCCGCGGTCGCGATATTCTTCCGGCGTGAGCGGTTCAACGCTGGTCAGCACGGTGATGATCGCGTCCTGCAATGGCCCGCGCGTCGGGCACAGGCCGAAGATGTTGCAGCCGTTCACCTGGGAGGATGCCGCCATCGCATTGATATCGGGCTGATACTGTACCAGCGCCAGCGTATCCGCCCCGGTGGCGAAGCCGCCGGTTCGGCGCGCGATCCGCCCGTTGATCACCATGTCGAGCAGGCCGCTGCCGAACGCGCTGACCGACAGCCCGCCGATGCCTGCGGTGAAGCCGGCCGGCACCGCCAGGCTGCCGCTGTTCTGGATCAACAGATCGCTGCCGGCGCCCAGCCGGATCGTGCCGGCAGCGATGCTGCCGCCCGGTGCGTTCACCGGCGCCGCGCCGTTCAGGGCGGCATCCCGCGCCGCCCCGGCAAGGCTGCCACTGGCAATCTGCGCCAGCAGGGCATCGCTGGCGATGCGGATGGATTCGGCGTTCAGATCAAGTTCGCCAACCGGATTGTCGGCATCGGCGCCCATCACGATGCTGCCGCTGCCCTGCACCACCTCGATCCGGTCCTCGCTGGTCAGCGACAGGCGGCTGCCCGCCCCGGCCTGGGCCATTGTCACCGCGCCGGTTACCCGCATCGGGCCGGCGCTGAACAGGGTGATCCCGTCTTGCGCGCTGGCCGGCGCGATGGCTGGCAGGGCCAGCGTGTCCACCGTCATCGGACCGCGTGGCATCTCGACACTGATGCTGCGGGCCCGCAGCGTGCCGAATTCGGCGTTCGAAAGGCCATAGACACCGCTGCTGGCACTGCCTGCACCGCCCACCAGCATCGACGTGGCGGCAGCATTGGCCGCAAGGACAATGCGCTGGGCGTTGGTGCCACCCAAGGTAACGCCGGGGCTGATGGCGATATCGGCCGAGGTGATGGCGATATCGGGCGATGCCAGATTGCCGGCGATGGCGACGGCGCCGCCGGCCGTGATCGCCACCGCACCACCCACCGCCGAATCCGCCGCAATGGCGACATCGGTGGCGGCGTTGATCAGCGCCGTGCCGGTGGCACCGATCGCGCCCATGCGCACCGCACCGGCGGCGCTGGTGATTGCAACGGCTGTGCTGCCGGCGGTGCCGGTGGCAAGATCGATGCCGGCATCACCCAGCAGTTCAAGCTGCGCCGCGGCAACCGTGCCCGTGGCGCCGGCCGTCTGCCCGGTCAGGCCGGTGCGCAGCTGGCCAGGGGTCACGATGCGCAGCGTGCCGCCGGCGCTGATGCTGCCCCCATCATTCACCCCGATGTCGCCACTGGCGGCCACAACGCCAGCGCCGGCAATGGTGATGCTGGATCCCACCCCGGCCACCAGCGCGCTGCGCCCACTGGCTGGCGGTGTGCCAATCGCCTGCGCGTCCAGCGTGTCGAGCGCAATGGTGCCACCCGTCTGCGCCAGCAACTGCACCAGACCGGCCGCGCCAGGTGTGCCGGCACCATCGGCGCCCTGCGCCGTCATCACCAGCGGCGCCGTCACGTCGATAAGGCCGGCATTGGCGGCTGCCAGGATCACCGCCCCGCCGCTGCCTGCCCCGGCGGCAATGCCGGTGCCGCCAAGCCCGCTTGCCGCCAGCGTCGCGCCGGGCAGGCGGATGATGCTGCCCGCGCCATCGGCGGCAAGGCCCAGCGTGCCGCCACTTCCAGCGCCGCCGGTGCCGGCATTGCTGTTGCCGCCAAGGCCCGCCGCATCCCACACCAGTGGCCCGCCGGATTCGATCAGCCCGCCACCCACGGCCGACAGCAGCAGGCTGCCGCCGAAACCATCGCCGCCAGGCCCGCTCTGGCCAAAGCCACCTTCGCCGGCCAGATCGACCACGAGACCGCCGCCCAGCACCAGCGCATTGCCGGCCCCGATGGTGA
>JALOSK010000105.1 GCA_025458465.1 Sandarakinorhabdus sp.
CACCAGGATGATCGCCGGTTCCAGAAGGGCGAGCGCGGAGCGGGTGACGGCATCGAACTCGCGTTCCAGCGCCTCGGCGCCGCGTTCCAGCATCAGATCGAGCCGGCCGGCGCTTTCACCACCGGCCACCATCGCCACCAGCAGTGGCGGCAGCACGGCGGCACGGCGCATCGCGGCCGTCAGGCTGGCGCCTTCACGGATATCATCGGCCATGCCGGCCACGCGCGCCTTCAGCTCGTGATTGGCGATGGTGGGTTCGGCGAGCACCAGCCCATCCACCAGCGGCAGCCGGCTGGCCACCATCATCGCCAGCGTGCGCGCCAGCCGCGCCGCCTGCCAGTCGCGGATCAGCCGGCCAACAATCGGAAGGGTGAGCAGGCGCGCATCGAAGCGGCGGCGGAAATCGGCATCCTGCATGGCACGGGCAAACAGCGCGCCTGCCCCCGCCAGCAGCAGCAGGATCGCCCACCAGCCGGCGGCCAGCGCGTGGGAAGCGGCCATCACCACGCGGGTGAGCAGCGGCAGCGTCTGCCCGATATCGGCGAACTGTTCGGCGATGCGCGGCACCACGAAGATCATCAGCGCTGCCACCGCCAGCGTTGCCACCACCGCCAGCGCCGCCGGATAGGCCAGCGCGGCGCGCACCCGGCCGCTCAACTCGGCCTGGCGTTCCAGCAGCGTCGACAGCCGTTCCAGCACGGCGGGCAAGGTGCCGGCGCCTTCGCCGGCGGCGACCATGGCGCGATACAGCGGCGGGAAGCTGGCTGGTTCCAGCGCCATCGCATCGGACAGGCGGCGGCCCTCCACCACGGCGCCATGCACCGTGGCCAGCACCAGCCGGCTGCGTTCGCCCTCGGTCTGGCGCACGATGGTGCGCAGCGCTTCTTCCAGCGGGGTGACGGCGGCAAGCGTTGCCAACTGCCGCGTGAACAGGGTGAGGGCATTGGCCTTCAACGGCCGGTGCCGCGATGGGGCGACGGCCGTGCCGGTTTCGGCGGCGGCAGCCGGCTCCAGCCGCGTCGCGAACAGCCGGCGTTCCAGCAGATCGGCGCGTGCTGCTTCGGATGTGGCAGCACTCAGCCGGCCGTTGCGGGGCCGCCCTTCGATGTCGAGCGCTTCATACCGCCACTCAGCCATCGCCGGCCCCCATGACGCGCAGGGCTTCGGCGGGCGAGGTGAGGCCATCCAGCACCGCCTTTCGCGCCAGTGCTGCCAGGCCGGGGCTGCCGGCCGCGGCAGACAGATCGGCGGCGGTGGCGCCGGCGTTGATGGCAGCGGCCAGCGCATCGTTCATGCGGATGAGATCATACAGGCCCACCCGGCCCTGATGGCCGCTGTGCTGGCAGGCCGGACAGCCCGGCGCATGCCAGATCATCGCGCCCGCCGGCAGGGCCAGGGCTGTTGTGGCAGCCGCATCGGCGGGCAGGGCCACGCGGCAGGCCGGGCACAGCCGGCGCACCAGCCGCTGCGCCACGATGGCGCGCACCGTGGCGGCCAGCAGATAGGGCTCGATCCCGAAATCGCGCAGGCGGGTGATGGCGCTGGCGGCATCGTTGGTGTGCAATGAAGACAGCACGAGGTGGCCAGTCAATGCCGCCTGCACGGCAATCGCTGCGGTCTCGCCGTCGCGGATTTCGCCCACCATCACCACATCGGGATCCTGCCGCAATATGGCGCGCAGGCCGGCAGCAAAGCTGAGGCCCACCTTGGGGTTCACCTGCGTCTGGCCGATGCCGTCCACGGCATATTCCACCGGGTCTTCCACCGTCAGGATGTTGCGACTGCCATCGTTCAGCAGCTTCAGGCCGGCATAAAGGCTGGTCGTCTTGCCGCTGCCGGTGGGGCCGGTCACCAGCACCAGGCCGTTGGGTTCGGCCAGCGCGGCGCGAAAGCCCTGCTCGATGGCGGGCGGCATCCCCAGCGCGGCGAGATCGATGCCGGCATTGTCCTTGTCCAGCAGGCGCAGCACCACCCGCTCGCCGCCGCGCGCCGGCAGGGTGGAGACGCGCACATCAAGACGCTTGCCGCCCAGCGCCAGATCCATGCGGCCATCCTGTGGCAGCCGGCGTTCGGCAATATCAAGGCGGGCCATCACCTTGATGCGGCTCACCAGGCGGGCGGCAACGCCGGGCGGCAGCCGGTGCATCTCCTTCAACTCGCCATCCACCCGCATCCGCACCAGCAGGGCGGCTTCGAACGGTTCGACATGAATGTCCGATGCTTTCAGGCGCGCGGCTTCCGCGATCAGCCCATTGATCAGGCGGATGGCCGGCGCCTCGTCATCGCTGGCCAGCAGGTCTTCGGCCGACGGCAGATCATCGGCGATATCGCCAAAGCCTTCCGCCCCGCCGGTATAGCCCGCCACGGCATAATGATCCTGCAGCAGGCGATCGAAGGCAGCGGCGTCCACCTCGCGGATGTTGAGCGGGCGGCCGACCAGCCGGCGCACCTCGATCAGCGCCGCGGGCTCGCTGCCGGCCCGGCGCGCCACGTCGGCCACGTCGCCGGTGGCGGTGACCACCACCCCGCGGGCCTTGGCAAAGCCATAGGTGAGCGCCGGGTTGCTCATGGTTTCGGCGGGGTTGGCGGCTGTGCCTGTGGCGGCGCTTGCGGCACGCTGCCCGGCGGCTGCACCTTCAGATAATCACGCACCAGCGCATCGAGGCTGGTTTCCGTGGTGCCTTCGCGGCGCGCCTGCTCGGCGTTCACATATTGATAGCGCTGGCCCGCAATCCGCTGCGCGTCCTCGGCCGAACGGATGATGGTGGGGCGGATGAACACCATCAGGTTGGTCTTGGTGCGGTTGCGCGAGCGGGAACGGAACAGGTTGCCCAGCAGCGGGATATCGCCCAGCAGCGGCACCTTCTCGATGGCGCGGCGCTCATTCTCGTCGATCAGGCCGCCCAGCGCGATGATCTGGCCATCATCCACCGTCACGGTGGTGGAAATCTCGCGCTTGTTGAGGATGAGATCGGGCACATTCTGGGTGACGACCGCGGTGGCGATGCTGCTCACTTCCTGCCGCAGCGCCAGCTTGATGGTGCCGCCGGCGTTGATCTGCGGCCGCACATCCAGCGCGATGCCGATGTCCTGCCGCTGCACGGTGCGGAAGGCATTGTCGAAATTGTTGGAAAGCGCCTGGCCGGTGGCGATCGGCACATTCTGGCCCACCAGGATGCGCGCCGGCTGGTTATCGAGCGTGGTGACCGACGGGGTGGAGAGCACGTTCGACGCGGTATCGGCCTTCACCGCGTTGATGACAAAGCCGAACACCGCGCCGGAGCCCAGGTTGCCGCCAAAGCCGAACTGGCCGCCATTGGCATTCAAAAGGCTGTTCACCGCGGCATTGCGCAGCGCCACGGTGGTTTCATTGTCCTGCCCATAGCGTTTTTCCGACGCGATGGCGCCGGCGACGGCGAGCAGATTGGGCGCGGCGTTGGAGAAATTGGTGACCGAGAACGGAATGTTGCTGCCGCCGGTGCCCGACAGCAGGAACTGCACGCCAAGGCGCTGGGCCGCGATGTCGGAAATCTCGACGATCACCGCTTCCACCAGCACCTGTTCACGGCGCACATCCAGCTGCCGGATCACCTCGCCCAGCCGGCGCTGCACATCGGCCGGTGCGGCGATCACGATGGCGTTGGCGCCCTCGTAACGCGCAATCACTGCCTGCCCGCGCCCGATGCTGGCACCGGGCACAAAGCCGGATGTGCCAAGGGCGCCACCAGACGCCGGCAGCGGCAGCGGCGCGCTGGCGGCCGGCTGTTGATCCTGCCCGGGCGCATTGGCATTGCCAAAGGCGCTCTGCCCCGGCGATGCCAGCGGCGCGGACTGGGATGCCGGGCTCACCGGCTGGCCCACCAGTTGCTGCAGCACCGGCACCAGCTTTTCAGCATCGGCGTGGTTGAGGAAGAACACCCGCACATCCGAACCGGCGGCGGCGGCCTGATCGAGATCGGCGACGGTCTTGGCCAGCTTGTTCAGCGTGGCCGGATCGCCGCGCAGCACCAGGCTGTTGCTGGCATCCACGGGCGCCACCTGCCAGCCGCGCCCCTCGCCAGAACCTTGCGCCACCTGAGCCAGCGATGTTGCCAGTTCCCGCGCGCCGGCATTCTTCAGCGCGATCACCCGCACCGCGGCGCGATCCTGATCAAGCTGCCGCGCCAGTGCGGTGACGCGCGCGACATTGTCGGCAAAATCGGCCACGATCACCGCGTTGCCGGCGCGATTGGCTGTCACCTGGCCTTCGCGCGACACCAGCGGCCGCAGCGATTCCAGCGCGGAGGCGGCATCGATGAAATTCAGCGGCAGCACCCGGGTTTCGAAGCGGTCACGGCCCAAGCCCGCATTGGGCCCCGCCGAAGGCTGGGTGGCAGCGCCATCGGCCGGCGCCACGCGGAAGGCGCCACCGGCCGCCGGCGTCACCACCAGGCCATTGGCGCGCAAGGTGGACAGGAACAGCTCGAAATAACCGGCCTGGTCCAGCGGGCGGTCTGACACCACCGTCACCTTGCCCTGCACGCGCGGATCGATGATGAAGCTGCGCCCGGTGGCGCGTGACACGTCCTGGATGAAGGCGCGCACATCGGCATCGCGCAGGTTCACGGTGGTCTGCGCCATGATCGGCGCGGCCAGGCTGGCCAGCAGCAGGGCGGCGAGGTGGCGCTTCATTTCGGTTCGGCTCCAACAGGTGCCGGCGCCGGGGCGGGTGCGGCTGTCGACTGATCGATATAAAGGGTTTCGCGGGCGCCGCCGCGATCCAGCGTCACCGCTTCGAAATCCACCGCTGCCAGCCGCACGCCGGGCATGATCTCCTCGCCCACGCCGATGCTCTGCTGGCGGCCGTCGGGCGTGGCGATGATCGCCGAACCGCGCCCCGATGCGGCATCAACCCGCGTGCCAACCAGCACGAGATCAAGCCCCGAAACCGCATCTGCCGGCGCTGCTGCCTGCGGAAAAAACGGATCGATGGCGGCCAACATGGCAGGCGCCGCCGGCGCGGCCGACAGCGGCAGCCCAAGCGCACCCGCCGGCGTCAGCGCCAGCCAGATGGCGCGGGCCAGCAACAGGCCGGCCAGCGCCCAGCCGGCCAGTTCGCCCACTGCCAGCAACCGGGCTGGCCATGCCGTCTTGGTGTCGATGCGGTTCAGGGTGGCCCCCATTCTTGCGCAGCAAGCGTCCTGTCTCGCCAATGATCTTGAACCTAGCCGGATTCGGGTGGCGCGCCAGCCCCCCTAGCGGCCGCAGATGACACATCCATGACAGGATGATGACGCTGGCGGGCGCCGCGGTTCGGGCGCCCGGTTTGACATGTGCGCCCAAAGCGTTCATTAGCACCAGCAATTCGATGGGCGCGTGATCGGAGCAACCGGCTCCAGGCCCCACCTCCCTTGCTGCTTCCCATATCACGCGGGTTGCCTCGCAACCCCTTGCTCTGCTGGCAATCGTGCCGCGCGGGGCGATCTTGATATTGGAAACACCATGAATTTTGCTGATCTCGCGCTTGCGGAACCCCTGGCCCGTGCCATCGCCGACAAGGGCTATACCACGCCGTCGCCCATCCAGCAGGCCGCGATCCCGCCGGCGCTGGCCGGCCACGATATCTTGGGCCTCGCGCAAACCGGCACCGGCAAGACGGCGGCCTTTGCGCTGCCCATCCTGCACCGGCTGGCCGCCAACCCCAGGCATCGCCTGAAAATGTCGGCCCGGGTGCTGGTGCTGGCCCCCACGCGCGAACTCGCCGGGCAGATCTGCGCCAGCTTCGAAGCCTATGCCCGCTACATGCGCCTGACGATCACCGCCGTGTTCGGCGGCGTGCCGATCGGCCGCCAGGAACGCGCCATGCAGCATGGCGTGGATGTGCTGGTGGCCACGCCGGGCCGCCTGATTGATCTCGTCATGAAGGGCGCGATCGATCTCGGCCATGTCGAGATGCTGGTGCTGGATGAATGCGATCAGATGCTGGATCTGGGCTTCCTGCCCGATCTGAAGCGCATCACCCGCCTGCTGCCGCGCCAGCGCCAGACGATGCTGTTCTCGGCCACGCTGCCGCCCACCATCGAGGCGCTGTCGCAGCAATATCTGAAGGATCCGGTGAAGGTTGCCATGCAGCCGGCCGCCACCACGGCGGAACGTGTCGTGCAATCGGTGATCCACGTCTCCCAGCCGGAAAAGCTGGCGCTGCTGGCGCACCTGCTGGCGGAAGAGGGCGTGACCAGCACCATTGTCTTCACCCGCACCAAGCACGGCGCGGATCGTGTGGTGCGCCAGCTGGCCGCCCACAAGATCGAGGCGCGGGCCATCCACGGCAACCGCAGCCAGGCGCAGCGCACGCAGGCGCTGTCGGCCTTCCGGTCGGGCGAGTTGCGCGTGCTGGTGGCGACCGACATCGCGGCACGCGGGCTGGATATCCCGCAGGTGTCCCACGTGTTCAATTACGAGCTGCCCAACGTGCCGGAACAATATGTGCACCGCATCGGCCGCACCGCGCGTGCCGGCCGCGAAGGCCGGGCCATTGCCCTGTGCGCGCCGGATGAGCGCCCCTATCTGAAGGATATCGAGCGCACCATCCGCATGCCGCTGGACCAGCAGCCGCTGCCGGCCAATTTCCGTGATCTGGTGGCCCACACCGCCAAGCTGATCAAGACCAGCCCTGCCGCCGCCGAACCGCCGCGGCAGGAGCGTGACTTCGCGCGCCGTCCGGCTGGCCCCGGCGGGCACAGCCGCACCGGCCGCACCGGCCGCGATCCGCGCGCCGTGGTGCAGGCCGATGGCCGCCGTGAAGGTGCCCGCGACGGCGCCCGTGAAGCTGCCCGCGATGGCGCGCGC
>JALOSK010000106.1 GCA_025458465.1 Sandarakinorhabdus sp.
AGCCGTGGCGATGATGGACGCGATTGCCGGAGAGGTGGAGGCCGATCCCGGTTACCAGGGCCGGGTGGACTTCACCGCCATCGCGTCGGGTCGCTCCACTGCCTCGGCGATCACCGCGGCCGCGGCCGAAATCGGCCGCACCATCGGCGCACGGGCGCTGGTGTGCTTCACCATTTCCGGTTCCACCGCGCGGCGCGTGGCGCGTGAACGTGCCGCCATCCCGGTGCTGTGCCTCACGCCTTCGGCTGCCACCGCCCGGCGCATGGCGCTGGTGTGGGGCGTGCACGCGGTGGTGACGCGGGACGTGACCAATTTCGAGGAGATGGTCGCCAAATCCCGCCGCATGGCGCTGCGATCGGGGCTGGCCCGCGCCGGTGATCCGCTGGTGCTGATCGCCGGCGTGCCCTTTTCCACCCCCGGCACCACCAACGTGGTGCACGTGGTGCGGCTCACCGGGGACGAGCTGAAGAATTACTGATCCATCAGCCCCAGCGCCGCCAGCCGCGCTGCCAGGGCATCCGCGCCGCCAAACAGGTGGCCGGCAAAGCCATGCGCTTCGCCGGCAGCAATATTGTCGGCGCGATCATCGACGAACAGCGCTTCGCCGGGGGCGAGGCGGAACCGCTGGAGCGCCAGCCGGTAGATGGCCGGATCGGGCTTCACCAGCCGTTCCGCGCCCGAAACGATGACGTCGCGCATGGGATCGATCAGGCGGGCCGTGGCGCGAAACGCCGGCCAGAATTCGGCAGAGAAATTGGTGATGGCAAACAGCGGCACGCCGCGCGCCGCCAACCCTGCGATGATGGCGGCCATGCCGGGGATTTCACCCGTGATGGTTTCATTGAAGCGCGGGCCGAACTGACGGATCAGATCGGCCTCTTGCGGAAAGCGGGCGATCAGTTCGGCGCTGGTGTCGGCAAAGGGGCGGCCTTCATCATGCTGGAAATGCCATTCCGGCGTCACCACCTCCCGGCAGAACCAGTCCAGCCGGGCCGGATCGTCGATCAGCTTTGCATAGAGCGCGCGAATGTCCCAGCCATAGAGGACATTGCCGACATCGAAGACGACCGCCTTCATATCCAGCTCCCGCGACGCCCACCGCAGAAAACAACAAAACCCCCGCCGGCGCGGCGGGGGTGTTTGTTCAACCGGCCCGCGTGGTGCGGGCGGCGCGCAATCAGCCCTGGCGGGCCTTGAAGCGGCGGTTGGTCTTGTTGATCACATAGGTGCGGCCATGACGGCGCACGATCTGGCAATCGCGATGGCGCGACTTGAGGCTCTTGAGGCTGTTGCGGATCTTCATGACAATTTCCGGCGTGAATCGGTGGCTGAACAGGCGCCGCTCGCTACGGGAGGCACCGCGCTTTGTCAACCGCAGCGGCTTGCAGGCCGGCAACCGCCGTGCCACCAGATGCGCAACATCTTCAGATGTAACCGGCAGGACAGGCGAGATGACCATGAAGCCCCTTCTTCCCGCGCTCGCGGCCTTGGCCCTCGCGGCCTGCGCCAGCGGCCCATCCGGCGTCGAGGTGACGCGCTTCCACCTTTCCCAGCCGCTTTCGGGCCAGACCATCAGCGTGGTGCCGCCCGATGGCGTTGACGCGGGCAATCTGGAATATCAGGCGCAGGCCAGCGCCGTGGCCGCCGAACTGGCCCGCGCCGGGTTCCAGCCGGCAGCGCCCGGCCAGGCGGCCGCCCTGCGCGCCACCCTGCGCCTCGACAGCAGCAGCCGCGAGGAAGAGCGCCGCTCGCCCTTTTCGGTGGGGATCGGCGGGATGACCGGCGGGCGCAACGTCGGCCTGGGCGGCGGCGTCAATTTCCCGGTGGGCGCCAATCGCACCCGCACTGTCACCATGGCCACGCTGTTCCTGCAGATTCGCCGCGCCAGCGATGGCGCCGTGCAATGGGAAGGCCGCGCCAGCGAGACGCTGCAGGGCCGCAACGTCACCGCCGCGGCGCCGCGCCTGGCGCGCGCCCTGCTCACGGGCTTCCCCGGCCCCAGCGGCCAGACCGTTCGCGTGCGGCCGGCAGCGCAATGAGCATCCGAATCGATGCCGCCTTCGACGCCGGCAACATCCACGTTGAACGCATTTCGGGCCCGCACGAGATCGTGCTGAGCATCCGCAAGGACGCGCACAGCGACTTCTACCAATGGTTCCATTTCCGCCTGTCCGGCGCGCGCGGCCAGCGCTGCATCATCCGGATCATCGATCTCAATCACAGCGCCTATCCCGATGGCTGGCCAGGCTATCGCGCCGCCATGTCGGATGATCGCCAGACCTGGACACGCGCCGAAACCAGCTTTGATGCCAGGCAGGCCAATGGCACGCTGACCATCACCGTCACACCCGCTGTCGATCAACTGTGGCTGGCCTATTTCGCGCCCTATTCAATGGAGCGGCATCACGACCTGATTGCCCGCATCGCTGCAAGGCCGGGCGTGGCCGCCGACGTGCTGGGCCACAGCCTTGATGGCCGGCCCATCGACCGGCTGGTGATTGGCGATGGCCCCAAGACTGTCTGGCTCTATGCCCGCCAGCACCCGGGCGAAAGCATGGCCGAATGGTGGATGGAAGGCGCGCTGGAACGCCTGACCGATCACGCCGATCCGGTGGCGCGCAAACTGCGGCAGCTGGCAACCTTCCACATCGTGCCCAACATGAACCCCGATGGCAGCTTCCGCGGCCATCTGCGCACCAATGCCGCTGGCGTGAACCTCAACCGCGAATGGCACGCGCCCACCGCAGAGAAATCGCCCGAAGTGCTCTGCGTGCTGGCCGCGATGGACCGGACGGGCTGTCACCTCGCCATGGACGTGCACGGTGATGAGGCCATCCCGCAGGTGTTCATTGCCGGCTTCGAGGGCATACCCTCGATCACAGATCGGCAGCTCAAATCCCTGCACGATTACAAGACGCGACTGGCGCGCATCACGCCGGATTTCCAGACGGCCAAGGGCTATCCGGTCGCCCGCCCCGGCACTGCCAACCTGGCCATGAGCACCAACCAGCTGGCCGAACGTTTCGGCTGCCTCGCCATGACGCTGGAAATGCCGTTCAAGGACAATGACGACCTGCCCTGCCCCACCCACGGCTGGTCTCCTGAGCGTTCCAGCCAATTGGGCCGCGACTGCCTTGCCGCCATCCTCGAAACGCTGCCAGACCTTCCCTGATGACCTTGCCTGTTTCGGGGGGTGACGGGTCCCCGCTGCGCCCATATCACTGGGCGAAAGGGAGACACGCGCATGGCCTATGAACATATCCTGTTCGACGAAGCGGACGGCATCGCCACCATCACCATCAACCGCCCGCAGGCGCTGAACGCGCTGCACATCGGCGTGATCGCCGAGATGATCGACGCGGTGGACCGGGTGCGCGATGAAGGCACGGCGCGGGTGCTGGTGCTCACCGGGGCCGGCCGCGCCTTCTGTTCGGGCGCAGATCTGGCCGGCGGCGGCGCTGGCGGCGGCGCCAAACGGTCTGGCCCGCCCGATGCCGGCGCGGTGCTGGAAACCCACTTCAACCCGCTGCTGGAACGGCTGTTCGCGCTGCCGGTGCCGTTCATCACGTCGGTCAACGGGCCGGCGGCAGGCGCTGGCTGTTCCTATGCGCTGGCCGGCGATATCGTGATTGCCGCCAGGTCTGCCTATTTCCTGCAGGCCTTCGTCAACATCGGCCTGGTGCCCGATGTCGGCTCCACCTGGCTGCTGCCGCGCCTTGCCGGGCGTGCCCGCGCGCAGGCCATGATGATGCTGGGGGAGCGGATTCCGGCCGAAACGGCGGCCGATTGGGGCATGGTCTACAAGGTGGTGGACGATGCCGATCTGGCCGCCGCCACCCGCGCCGTGGCCGAAAAGCTGGCCAACGGCCCCACCCGTTCCTATGCCCTCATTCGCCAGGGCATCCGCGACTGCCTCGACAAGCCGCTCTCCGAAGGCCTGATGGTGGAACGCCGCAACCAGATGGTGGCCGGCCGCACCGCCGATTTCGTGGAAGGCGTTTCGGCCTTCCTGCAGAAGCGTCCGGCGAAATTCTCGGGCACGTAATCAGTCCATCACCAGCACCGGCTTGACCACGCGGCCGGCCGCCATGTCGGCGACCGCTTCGTTGATGGCGCTGAACGGATATTCGGTGATCAGCGGCGCGTGATCGAAGCGGCCACTGAGGTGCCGGCCGATCAGCCATGGGATGAAGGCCTGCGGATCGGCATCGCCTTCCACCGCGCCCTTCAGTGCCCGGCCGCCAAGCAATGTGTTGGGATTGAACGTGATTTCCGTGCCGGGTGCGGTGACGGCCAGCATTGCCAATTGCCCGCGGCTGGCCAGCGCTTCAAGGCCGGCGCGGATCACCGCTGAAACGCCCGTGGTATCGACAATGCGGTCAAGGCCGCCTGCCTCGATGCCGCGCAGCGCCGCCACCAGATCGCGGCCATCGGCCAGCAGCGTGTGGGTTGCCCCCAGGCGCCTTGCCATCTCCAGCCGTTCCGGCACCCGGTCCACCGCAATGATGGTGCGGCAGCCGCGATCCACCGCCGCCAGCAGCGCCGCCAGCCCCACCGATCCCGCGCCCATCACCGCAAAGGCATGATGGGCTTTCACATCCAGCGTGTTGTAGGCGGTACCCGCCCCCGTCTGCAGGCCGCAGCCGAACGGCGCCAGCAGCGCGAACGGCAGTTCGCTGCCCACCTTCACCGTGTTGCGGGCATAGGCGATGGCGTGCGTGGCAAAGCTGGATTGCCCGAAGAAGCCGCCGAAGATGGCCTCCTCCTCCCCGTGCCCCCGCATCGGCACGCTGCCGTCGCTCAGCACGCCGCCATAGTTCAGCGGCATGAAGCTGGCGCAATATTGCGGGTGATCGTGGGCGCAGTTGGCGCAGGCACCGCAACTGGCATAGGACAGCACAACGCGGTCTCCGGGCGCCACATTGGTCACGCCCGCCCCCACCTTGGCCACCGTGCCGGCGCCTTCGTGGCCCAGCACGTGGGGCAGCGGCGTGCCCTGTTCATACCGCTGCACGCCGATATCGGTGAAGCAGATGCCGCAGGCGGCGATCTTGACCAGCACCTGCCCCGGTCCCGGATCGGCCAGTTCCACCTGTTCAAGGCGGTATGACCCGCCGCGAGTCCGCAACACCGCTGCCAGCGTGGTGGTCGTCATGCCCGTCACTCCCCTGATGCAGCCCACAGTGTCGGCAACAGGACGGCTGCGGGCAAGCCGCTGCAAGTGGCAGGACAGGCCGAACGCGTTGGCGTTGAGGGATGCTTGCCCCAGAAGCTTGACCATCGCCGCGCGCCCGTCCAGATACGCTGGCCATGACGACCGAACCCCAGCCCAGCTTCGAGCAGGCCCTGAAGGAGCTTGAGGACATCGTGCGCAAGCTGGAATCAGGCGAGCTCAGCCTTGACGAGTCGATCACCCTCTATGAACGCGGCCAGGCCCTGAAGGCCCAGTGCGAAGCGCGGCTTGCCGAAGCCAAGGCCCGCATCGAGCAGATCAGCCAGACCGGTGACGGGCTTGCCACCCGGCCCTTCGATGCGGCCTGACGCTGCGATGGTGCCCGCCTCCCTCAGCCTGAAGCCGGCGCTGGACGCCATCGGCAAGGCCGTCGACCAGCGTTTCGACCGGCTGCTGGCCGTGCCGGACGACAACCGCGCCCGCCTTTATGAAGCCATGCGCCACGCCGTGATCGGCGGCGGCAAGCGGATGCGACCGCTGCTGGTGGTTGCGGCGTGCGACCTGTTCCATGTCGATCGCGAACGCGCGCTTCGCGTCGCGCTCGCCATCGAATGCATCCATGTCTACAGCCTGATCCACGATGATCTGCCGTGCATGGACGATGACGACATGCGCCGCGGCAAGCCCACCGTGCACATCGCGTTCGATGAAGCCACCGCCGTGCTGGCGGGGGACTGCCTGCACGATATCGCGTTCGAGATCCTCGCTGATCCGGCCACCCACGAAGATCCGTTCGCCCGACTGGAACTGATCACCGAACTGGCCATCCAGTCCGGCCCGGCCGGCATGGCCGGCGGCCAGATGATGGATCTGGTGGCCGGCGACGTGACCTATGACATCGCCGGCATCACCCGGCTGCAGCAGCTGAAGACCGGCGCGTTGATCCAGTGGTGCCTGGAAGCCGGCGCCATCATGGGCCGCGCATCGGATGCGCAGCGCAAATCCTTGCGCGCCTATGCCCGCGATCTGGGGCTTGCCTTCCAGATTGCCGATGATCTGCTGGACGTCGAAGGCGAATCCGCCAAGACCGGCAAGGCCGTGCAGAAGGATGCCGCCGCCGGCAAGGCGACCTTCGTGTCGCTGCTGGGCGTCGAACGGGCGCGCACGCAGGCCCATGCCCTGATCGATCAGGCCATCGGCCATCTGGCCGGTTTTGGGCCGGAAGCCGATCTGCTGCGCGCCATCGCCCGCTTCGCCGTCGAGCGCGACCGGTAAGGAGAAGACGCCCATGGCTGCTGTCGGTCCCCGCATCGGCGTCTATCCCGGCACCTTTGATCCCATCACGCTTGGCCACATGGACATCATCCGCCGCGGCGCCAAGCTGGTCGATCGGCTGGTGATTGGCGTTGCCACCAACCCATCCAAATCCCCGATGTTCACGCTTGAGGAACGCAAGGCCCAGGTGGCCCGCGAAACTGCCGACATCCCGAACGTGACGGTGGTGGATTTCGATGCGCTGCTGATGAAGTTCGCGGAAGCCCAGGGCGCCACCGTCATCGTGCGCGGCCTGCGCGCCGTGGCCGATTTCGAATATGAATTCCAGATGGCCGGCATGAACCAGCAATTGAACGCCGGCATCGAAACCGTGTTCCTG
>JALOSK010000368.1 GCA_025458465.1 Sandarakinorhabdus sp.
GCGCTCACGGTCTTCGGCCAGATCGATGCTGTCCGGGCTGGTGCCCAGGATGGGGATGCCGGCATCCTGCAGCGCCTGCGCCAGTTTCAGCGGGGTCTGCCCGCCCAACTGCACGATCACGCCCACCAGCTCGCCGTTCTGACTCTCGGTGTGCAGGATTTCCAGCACGTCCTCGGCGGTCAGCGGCTCGAAATAGAGACGGTCTGACGTGTCGTAATCGGTGGACACGGTTTCCGGGTTGCAGTTGACCATGATGGTCTCATAGCCGGCGTCATCCAGCGCGAAGCAGGCGTGGCAGCAGCAATAATCGAACTCGATGCCCTGCCCGATGCGGTTCGGCCCGCCCCCCAGGATGACGATCTTCTGCGACGCCGTCGGCTGGCTTTCGCAATCGGGCTCGCCGAAGCTGGGCGCTTCGTAACTGCTGTACATGTAGGGCGTTTTCGCCGCGAACTCGCCGGCGCAGGTGTCGATGCGCTTGAACACCGGGCGCACGTTCAGCGCGCGGCGGGCGGCCGCCACCTGGGCTTCCGTGGTGCCGGCCAGGTGGGCCAGGCGCGCATCGGAAAAGCCCATTGCCTTCAGGCGGCGGAAGCCTTGCGCGTCGGTGGGCAGGCCGTTCGCCTTTACCTCGGCTTCGGCCTCCACCAGTTCCTGCATCTGGCGCAGGAACCAGGGTTCGAACTTGGCGATCTGGTGGATGCGATCCACGCTGATGCCGGCGCGCAGCGCATCGGCTGCCACCAGCAGGCGATCCGGCGTCGGGCGCGACAGCGCCGCCTCGATCTCCTCGATGGTGGCACCCTTCAGATGCTCCAGCTCGTCAAAGCCGGTCAGGCCGGTTTCCAGGCCGCGCAGCGCCTTCTGCACGCTTTCCTGCCAGTTGCGGCCGATGGCCATCACCTCGCCCACCGAGGCCGATGGCCATCACCTCGCCCACCGATTTCATGGCGGTGCCCAGCAAGGGCTCGGCGCCCTTGAACTTTTCAAAAGCAAAGCGCGGAATCTTGGTGACGATATAGTCGATGGTGGGCTCGAACGAGGCCGGGGTGGCGCCGGTGATGTCGTTCATGATCTCGTCGAGCGTATAGCCCACCGCCAGCAGCGCCGCGACCTTGGCGATCGGGAAACCGGTGGCCTTGGAGGCCAGTGCCGATGAACGCGACACGCGCGGGTTCATCTCGATGACGACCAGCCGGCCATCCTTCGGATTGACCGCGAACTGGACGTTGGAACCGCCTGTTTCCACGCCGATTTCCCGCAACACCGCAATGCTGGCGTTGCGCATGATCTGATATTCCTTGTCGGTCAGCGTCAGCGCCGGGGCGATGGTGATGCTGTCCCCGGTGTGGACGCCCATCGGATCGATATTCTCGATCGAGCAGATGATGATGGCATTGTCGTGCTTGTCGCGCACCACCTCCATCTCATACTCCTTCCAGCCCAGAACGCTTTCTTCCACCAGCACTTCGGTGGTGGGGCTGGCATCAAGGCCGCCGGTGACGATGCGGATGAATTCCTCGCGGTTGTAGGCGATGCCGCCGCCGGTGCCGCCCATGGTGAAGCTGGGCCGGATGATGGAAGGCAGGCCAACGAACTCCAGCGCCTCCAGCGCCTCTTCCACGCTGTGGGCGATGCGGCTGCGCGGGGATTCCAGCCCGATCTTGTCCATCGCATCGCGGAACTTCAGGCGATCCTCGGCCTTGTCGATGGCCTCGGCGTCCGCACCAATCAGCTGCACACCATATTTTTCCAGCGTGCCATCCCGCGCCAGCGCCAATGCGGTGTTCAGCGCCGTCTGCCCGCCCATGGTGGGCAGCACGGCATCGGGGCGTTCCTTGGCGATGATCTTGGCGACAATCTCGGGCGTGATCGGCTCCACATAGGTCGCATCCGCCAGCTCCGGATCGGTCATGATCGTCGCCGGGTTCGAATTGACCAGGATGATGCGATAACCCTCCCCCTTCAGCGCCTTCACCGCCTGCGTGCCCGAATAATCGAACTCGCAGGCCTGGCCGATGATGATCGGGCCAGCGCCGATGATGAGGATGGACTGGATATCGGTGCGTTTGGGCATCAGGCGTTCCGGGCAGCGACGAGGGAGGCCACGAACTTCTCGAACAGATAATGACTGTCCTGCGGGCCGGGGCTGGCTTCGGGGTGATATTGCACGCTGAACGCCGGCCGGTCGGTCAGCTCAAGGCCGCACAGCGAGCCGTCGAACAGCGAGATGTGGGTGGGCCGGGCGTTGGCGGGCAGCGTTTCGGTGTCCACGGCAAAGCCATGGTTCATCGAGGTGATTTCCACGCGGCCATCTTCCAGACGCTTCACCGGGTGGTTGGCGCCGCGGTGGCCCTGGGTCATCTTCACGGTCTTGGCGCCCACCGCCAGGCCGAGCAATTGGTGGCCAAGGCAGATGCCGAACAGTGGCAGCCCGGCGTTCAATATCTTCTGGATGGTCGGCACGGCGTGGACGCCAGTGGCGGCCGGATCGCCGGGGCCGTTGGACAGGAACAGGCCATCGGGCTTCAGCGCCATGATCTCGTCAAAGCTGGCGGTG
>JALOSK010000107.1 GCA_025458465.1 Sandarakinorhabdus sp.
GCCACCTCGCCATGGCGGGCGACCAGCGTGAGGGTGCCGGGCAGGCGGCGGGTGGCGATGTATTTTTCGGCCAGGAAGCCATCAAGCCGCGCGAGGCGGGTGGGGCAGAACCCCAATGTGTCGGTCATTGGCGTTGTCCCCTGTCTGGTGCCGATCAGAAGGTCGGCTGATCATATTTGCGCGGTGCGATTTCCTTGTGGAGCTCGACGATCGCATCCGATCCGGCCGTCTTGTAGAGGCCGGGCACAAGGCCGTGGATGAAGCATTTCAGGCTGGCGACGAACAGGCGGCTGCCCACGCCGAAGGCGGCGCCCATATGCTCGCCATAGCTTTCGTTGACGCAGCGCGGGTGTTCGAGGAACAGCCGATCGATCATCGCAATAAGCCTCGCCTGTCGTGATTCCGTGGCCGGCATAGTGGCGGCGGCGGCGCGCGCCTGCAACCTTTGCTGATGATCTGGTGGGCGTTGAGGGTTTCGAACCCCCGACCCTCTCGGTGTAAACGAGATGCTCTACCACTGAGCTAAACGCCCGCACCGCCGTTAGCCGGCGCGGGGCGGCGGCGCAAGGCGCCTTGCCGGTGTTGCTGCATTGCAACAGCGCAGGCCCAATTTCCGTGGGCCGGCTGGTATCATGAACCGGCCATGAAGCTGTAACGGAAGTGTCACAAATACCCGGCAGAGGCCGGGGCAGTTCGCGGGCAGCGGGAATCGGGTTCCGCTGTCAATTCGCTTCACAAGCGTTTTTTCCCAGCAGCCACAGGGGATATCACATGCGTCATCTTCGTCTTGGTGTTGCGCTTGGCGCGCTTGCCGTTCCGGCCTTTGTCATTCCGGCGGCCGTGCAGGCCCAGGAAACCACCGCAGCCATCCGCGGCAGCATCATCAACGAGAAGAACCAGCCGATCGCCGGCGCCACCGTCACGGTGATCCACACCCCGTCGGGCACCCGCATCGTGCAGACATCGGGCGCGAACGGGGAATTCAACGCCTCGGGCCTGCGTCTGGGCGGCCCGTACAGCGTCACCGTGGAAGCCGCCGGCTTCGATCCGGCCACCGAAACGCTCGACGGCCTGACTGCTGGTACAGCGCAGCGCGTGGAAGTGATGCTGGCCGCTACCGGCCAGGGCATCACGGTCACGGCGAGCCGCACCCGCAGTGCGATCACCATCGCGACCGGCGCCGCCACCATTTTGACGGCGCGTGACATCGCCGGCATCGCCAACGTCAACCGCGACATCCGCAACCTTGCGCTGCGCAACCCCCTGGTCAGCCTGAACCAGAGCAACAACTCGATTTCCATTCTTGGCCAGAACAACCGCTTCAACCGCTTCACTGTGGACGGCGTGGCCTTCGGCGACCCGTTCGGCCTGGAGGGCAGCGGCCAGGTTTCGAACCGCGGCCCGATCCCGCTGGATGCCATCGGCGAATTCAGCGTTGAAGTGGCGCCGGTCGATATCCAGCAGGGCTTCTTCCAGGGTGGCGCCATCAATGCGCAGCTGATTTCGGGCAGCAACAAGTTCCATGCAATGGCCGGTGGCTTCTATCAGAACGACAGCCTGCGCGGCCGCCGTGCCGGCACGCTGCGCCGTGTTGGCCAGTTTGAATCGCAGATCTACACCGCCCAGTTGAGCGGTCCGATCATCAAGGACAAATTGTTCTTCGCCGTCACCTATGAGCGCACGCGTGAAAGCGTGCCGGCGCCGCTCCAGCCCTCGCAGCTGACCAACGTGGGCCCCGGCGGCATCACCGACGCGCAGATCAGCCGGATCCAGGGCATTGCCGATACGGCCTATGATTATGATGCCGGCGGCGTGGCCGCAACGGTTCCGGAACGGGATGACAAGCTGGTTGCCAAGATCGACTGGAACATCGCCGATGGGCACCGCGCCAGCTTCACCTATATCTACAACGAATCGAACGAATTTTCAGGGGCCACGGGTGCTGCGGCCCTGAACCAGTCGTCGCCGGTGTTTTCGCTGCAGTCGAACAACTTCACCGCGGGCGCCATCAACCACTTCGGCATCCTGCAGCTGAACGATCAGTGGAGCGACAATTTCTCCACCATGCTGCGTGTCTCCTACGCGGATTACGAACGGCTGCAGGTGCCCGTTGGCGGCCGCACCTTCGGCCAGTTCGACGTCTGCCTGGCGGAAACGCGGGCCGCGCCGCTGGGTGCCTGCCCGGGCGGCACCGGACAGCTGCGCTTTGGTCCCGACATCAGCCGCCAGTCCAATGAGTTGACCTCGCAGTCGCTCAACGTGGAATTCGCCGCGACGCTGAAGATGAACAACCACACGGTGAAGGCCCTGGTTGAGCGCCGCACGCAGGACCTCAACAACCTGTTCCAGCAGCGCACGTCCGGCCAGTGGTATTTCGATTCGATCACCGATCTGCAGAACCGGCAGGCCAGCTTCCTCGATTTCGCGACGCCGCTGCGTGGCGGCATCGAAACCGCCGCGGCCATCTTCGCCAACAACAGCTGGACGTTCGGGATCATGGACAC
The DNA here is from genome assembly GCA_025458465.1 of Sandarakinorhabdus sp. Classification (GTDB taxonomy): domain Bacteria; phylum Pseudomonadota; class Alphaproteobacteria; order Sphingomonadales; family Sphingomonadaceae; genus Sandarakinorhabdus. The sequence goes on from JALOSK010000107.1 coordinate 2,505, forward strand.
CATCGACGTGTCGGACGATCTGACGGTGCTGGCCGGTTTCCGCTGGGACCTGTTCGACACGCCTGACGTGCCCGTCTTCAATCCGAACTTCCTCGACCGGTTCGGTTTCCCCAACAACAGCACCCTGAACGGCCGCCAGCTGTTCCAGCCGCGCTTCGGCTTCAACTGGCGGGCAAGCGACCGGCTGCAGATCCGTGGTTCGGCCGGCCTGTTCGGCGGTGGTGCGCCCAACGTGTGGGTGTCGAACAGCTATTCCAACCCCGGTCCCACCATGGCCCGTGCTTCGATCACCCGTGTGCCGGGTGTTGGCGGCGCGCCAGACACGTTCACGGTGTCCGGCATCCCCGGCCTGAGCGCGGCCGATCAGAACGCCATCGGTGCGGCAACGCTGAACAATGTCAGCGGTGGGCAGGGTGTCCCGGATACCTTCATCCAGGCGCTGCGCGGTGTCGGCGGCGCGGCCGGCGCCCCCACCAATGCCATCGATCCGGATTTCCGGGTGCCCTCGCAGTGGCGCGTGTCGGGCTCGGTCGACTATACGGCCAACCTGGGCTTCCTGGGTGATGACTGGCAGTTCGGCGCCGATGTCATCTGGTCCCGCACCCGCGACGCGCTGACCTGGACCGATCTGCGTTCGGTGCCGGTTGGCACGCTGCCTGATGGCCGTCTGCGCTATGGGCCGCTGGGGGGCGTTGGCACCACCAACAGCGACATTCTGCTCACCAACACCAGCGATGGCTATTCCTGGAACATCGTTGGCCGCTTTGACAAGCGGTGGAACAACGGCCTGCGCCTCGCCGGCAGCTACACCTTCCAGCGTTCGTTCGACGTCAACTCGGCCACGTCGTCGGTGGCGTTCTCCAACTACATGAACGCGGCCGCCGGCTTTGATCCCAACAATGCCGCCTATGGCGTGTCCAACTATCAGCGCGATGATGCCTTCCGTCTGGTGGCCAGCTATGACGCGAGCCTGTTCGGGGACAACAACACCCGCATCGAGTTCTTCTTCAATTCGACGTCGGGCCAGCCGTTCAGCTTCACCATGAACGATCAGGCTTCGGGCAACGGTCGTTCAGCCGTGTTCGGCACGCTGGCGTCGACGTCGGCCGGTCAGCAGCACATCCGTCACCTGCTGTACGTGCCGAATGTCAGCTCCATCACGGCCGATCCCCGCGTCACCTATGCGCCCGGCTTCGATTTCGCCGGCTTCCAGAACTTCGTCCAGAATTCCCCGCTGGCCGAATATCAGGGCCAGATTGCACCGAAGAACATCGGCCGCAGCCCGCGCGTGAACCGCCTGGATTTCGCGCTGCGCCAGCAGGTGCCGTTCGTGTTCGGAGGCAAGATCGAGCTGTCGGCCGAAGTCGAAAACGTGCTCAACCTGATCAACCCCAACTGGGGCGTGGTGCGGCTGGTGCCGTTCCCGCACATGGCACCTGCGGTCAACGTTGCCTGCGCCGATGCCGCCTGCACCAGCTATCGGTTCAGCAACGTCTCGGCCAGCGCGACAAGCTTCACGCCGCCGGCCTCGCCGATCCAGATCGGGGGCTCGTTCTGGGGTGTCCGCTTCGGCGCTCGCGTGCGGTTCTGATCGCAGCCGGGCGTGAGGCTGGCGCAGCGGCGACATCCTCACGACCCGGCCCGATCAGCCAGCGAACAAGAAAGGGCGGCCCCGACTGGCCGCCCTTTCCTTTTGTGGTTTGACCCCGGGTCACGTCTGGAGCAGGCGGCCGATCGGGGCCTCATGCCTGCCAGCGGTGCCAGTCACTTCTTCAGATACCGATCATACCAGTCGATCACCGCCAGGTTGGATTGCAGCCACTGCGACGGGCGCCCCATGCCGTGGGTGGCATCGGGCAGGCGCACCATCATGGCATCGACGCCGCGCACTTTCAGGGCCTGATAATAGGCCTCGGTCTGGGCGATGGGAGTGCGATAGTCGGCCTCGCCGGTGATCAGCAGGGTGGGCGTCTTCACCTTGCCGACCAGGCTGAAGGTGGACCGCCGCCAATAGAGGTCGCGATTGTCCCACGGGTTGCCCACCACCCAGTTCGACAGCGTGACGGCGCTGATGTCGGACGTGAGCGCCTGGATCGACCAGTCGGTCACCGGGCGCAGCGCGGCGGCCGCGTTGAAGCGATCTGTTTTGCCGATGGCGAAGGTGGTGAGCACGCCGCCGCCCGAACCGCCGCCGATGAACTGGTTCCTTGCATCGGCCCAGGGGCGCTTCAGCACCTCGTCCACCCCGGCCATCAGATCATCGTGATCGGGGCCGGGATATTCGCCGCCATATTCGGGCGTGATGCCGTTGGCAAAACGTTCGCCATAACCGATGGAACCGCGCGGGTTGGTCCACAGCACGACATAGCCGGCGGCGGCATAAAGCTGGTGGGTGATGGAGAAATAGGGGCCATAATCGCCATTCGGGCCGCCGTGGATTTCCAGCGCCACCGGATATTTCTTCGCCGGATCAAAGTTCGGCGGATACTGGATCCAGCCTTCGATGGAGAGGCCATCGGGCGCCTTCCAGGTGAGGCGTTCCATCGCGCCGATCTGCTTGCCGGCGCGCCAGCCTTCGTTGAAATCGATCCTGCCCACAAGCTTGCCGGCCTTCATCACGCCCAGCGCCGCCGGGCGATCAGCCTCCACGGTGGTGAAGGCGTGAACGCCGCCGCCTTCATCCCACGCCCCGCCGGAGGAGGGGAGATAGAGGCGGGTGCCGCCGATCTGCGGCACCGCGGTGCGCGCGCTGCCGCCGGTTGCCGGGATGGTGGCCACGCGGGTGACGCCGGCATCGGCATGAAACACGTTCAGCGCCTTGCCATCCGGCGTCCAGCGGAAATCCAGCACTGGCCGGTCCAGCGCGGCGGTGAGGTGGACGGGTTCGCCGCCCGAAACGCGCCGCAGCCACAGGCCAGGCTGACTGTAGAATTTCGTGGTCCTGGGCTGTCCCACCCAGGCCAGCCACTGGCCATCGGGGGACAGGCGTGCATCGCCTTCGCCGCCATCGATGTCGGTCAGGCGCTGCGGCGTGCCGCCCGCCGCCGCGATGCGGTAGAGATCGGTTTCGCCGGCAATCCGGTCGTTGCCGGGGCGGACGGCGGCGGCATAGACGAGGGACTGGCCATCCGGTGCCCATTGGGCGCCGCCCTCGATCTGATCGGCATCGCCCTTGGTGAGCTGCGCGGGCGTGCCGCCGCTGGCCGGCACCAGGAACAGTTGATCGGCGCCGGCCTTGATGTAGCCGCCATCGTTGGTGCGCCAGCGGAAATCGCTGATCACCCGCGGATCGGGCGCCCAGGTCGCGCCGGCTGGCTTTTCGGGCATGCCGGGCACCTTGGGCATCGGCGCCTCGACGCGGCCGGTGAAGGCGATGCGTGTGCCATCCGGGCTCCACACGGGTGCGCGCGGCGCGATGCTGCCGCTGGTGATGGGCGTGCCGACACCTTCGGTCACGTCCATCACCCACAATTGCGGCTTGCCAAGATAGGCCGCGACATAGGCGATGCGCTTGCCATCGGGCGCCCACGCCAGCCCCGATGCGCCCACCTGCGACGGGATCAGCAGGCGCTTTTCAAGGCTGTTCTTGCCCACTTTGGCCAGCCACCATTCGGTGGTGCGCCGATCCGTCTGGATATCGAACTGCTGCCTCGTGAACAGCACGTGGGCGCCATCGGGAGACACGTCCACCGCGTCGGTCATGCTGATCCGGTAGAGATCGAGCGGTTCCACCGGGGTGGCGGCCAGCGCGGCGGTGGAGGCGAGGAGGGCGAGAGCGAACGTGGCGGCTTTCATGGATGTCCTGTCGATTTCCCAAGGCTGATTGCCAAGGCTAGCGCGCGCACACTGGCCTGACCAGACACACGGAACCTCTCATGACCATCAGCTTTGACGCCTGGCGCGCGCGTTCGCCCTTCTATGATGAAACCCACGAGGCGGTTTCCCAGTCCGTCCGACGGTTCATGACCACCGAGGTGCTGCCCAACATCGAGCAGTGGGAGGCAGACGGGGAGTTGCCGCGCGAACTGCACAGGAAGGCGGCAGCAGCCGGCATATTGGGCCTTGGCTATCCGGAGGAATATGGCGGGCATTCGGAAGGCTTCGACGTGTTCCACGGCCTGAC
>JALOSK010000108.1 GCA_025458465.1 Sandarakinorhabdus sp.
CTGGGCGCCGGATGCGGACAACAAGCTGTTCGTCTACTCCATCTACTCGATCTTCCTCGACGACGAGCTGCGCGACAATTTCCGTGTCGACGCCGATGACCGCCAGGGCAATGTCCCGTCTGCCACCTGCACGGGCGGCACGCCGCAGCTGCCGGCACCCGGCACCACGGGCTATGCCGATGTGTGCACCGGCAACACGCCGCTGCGCGGCACCGTCTATGGCGTCGACTATGACGCCCGCTATCGCCGCAACCAGCCGCGCCAGTCGATCCTGACCAACACGATCGGCGGTGACCACACTCTGTCGGATGCCATCACGCTGCGCTGGCGCGGCAACTACACGCGCTCGGTCGATGCCCGCAACGCGCCCTATGTGATCACCTATCAGTCGCCGGGCTTCGGCTCCGGCGGCTCGGGCGCCGTGAACCGCGTGACGGTGGATTACAACCTCACCGACCCATTCAACAGCCAGGTGGCGCTGTTCCGCACCCTGCGCGATGCCAATGGCGTGCTGTCGCGCGGCGAACCGATTGGCAGCTATCTCACCCTGCCCAACAGCCTGACCAGTATCGAAAGCGTGGACGGCCGCGACGTCACCAACGCCTACACCGCCAAACTGGAGCTGTTCTGGAAGACTGGCCTGTTCGGCGACACGTTGCTGCGCTTTGGCGGCCAGTATGACAACCGGGTGAAGACTGCGCAGGAAACCCGCTTTGCCATCTCGGGCGCCACCGGCACGCCGCTGGCCAACGCCCTGGCCGCGCAGGGGTTGACCAACACGGCCGCCAGCATCCTGTCGAACGAGTTCTATCGCCAGACGCTGCGGCCCGGCTATGGCTTCCAGCTGTTCGACGATGCGCTGGCCACTCGCGTGCTGACCGCGGCGCAGGGCGTGACCAGCTATCAGCCGAACGATGCCAACTTCTACCGCGTCGAGGAAAGCGTGATTTCCGGCTATGCCATGGGCACCACGCGCTTTGATTGGGGCAATATCGTCTATGGTGCCCGCATCGAGCATGTCCGCAACAGCGGCACCGCCTTCGTCTTCATCAACGATGATCCGCCGGTGCTGACCACGGTGGACACCAGCACCACGCTGGTGTTCCCCAGCGCGCACCTGAACTGGAACGTGTCGAACGAGCACAAGCTGCGGCTGGGCTTTACCACCGGCGCGGCCCGGCCCGATTACACCGTCGCCAACCCCAGCTTCGAGATCAACGATGGCGACGAAGCCATATCGGGCGGCAACCCGTTCGCCGTGCCGGAACGCGCCAAGGGCGTTGATCTTTATTGGGAATGGTATGGCCGCAATGGCGGCTTCGCCAGTGTTGGCGTGTTCTACAAGGATGTCAGCCGCGCCCTGTTCAGCGCCAGCCGCCAGTTTGGCGACACCCGCTTCGACACCGCCGGCCTGCCGCGCAGCCAGTATGACTACAGCACCACGGTGAACGGCGGTGACGGCCATATCTGGGGCGCAGAAGCCGCGCTGCAGTTGCAGGTCGACAATTTCGGCGGCGACCACGGCTTCCTTGGCGGCTTCGGCATCATCGCCAACGTGACGTACAACAAGAGCCAGGTGACGACCCCCGATGGTCGCCGCATCACCTTCCCCGGCACGTCGCGCTGGGTCTACAACGTCGGGCCGTATTTCGAAAAATATGGCGTGTCGGCACGCGTGGTCTATCAGAAGCGCACCGAATGGCTGTCCGAACTGGGTGATGGCAGCACCGGTGGTGACCTGTTCTGGGACACCGATGGCGAACTGGATGCCTCCATCCGCTTTTCGGTGACGCCGAACTTCGAAATCTATGCCGAAGGCGGCAACCTGGGCAACCTGCTGAACGGCCCCGGCCGCCGCTATGCCGGCACCAAGGCCCGCACGCTGGAGTTCGAGAAGTTCGGCCGCCGCTTCCAGGCCGGCGCCCGCGTCACCTTCTGATGCAGGAACAGCGGACCATGCGCCTGATCACCCTCATCGCATGGTCCGCCCTGCTTGCCGCGCCCGCCGTCGCCCATGGCGATCATGGCGGGCTGGCCGAACGCTATCGGAACAAGCCCACAGCGGGCGCGCTGCCGGCCAGGGGCCGGCAGTGGCTGGCGGGCGATCATCACATCCATTCCGAATATAGCGCCGATTACGAAGCCGATCCCGCCAGCCCGCAAACGGCGCCAATCCCGCTGCTGGGCAAGGATGGGCGCTATGCGATTGCGAAGAACGCCGAAATGGCGCGGCAGTTCGGCCTGCGCTGGATGGTCAGCACCGATCATGGCGGGCCGAACCATTCGAAGCTGAATTACGAACAGGCCTGGCCGGCGGTGCAGCAGGCCCGCGCCGCCGTGCCCGAAATGCTGATCTTCTATGGCATGGAGTTCGACACGCCGGCCGGTGATCACAGCAGCCTGATCATCCCCTTCACCGGCGATGAGCGCGAACAGCTGCGGGCCATCGAGGCGGGCTTTTCCAAGCGGGAACCCTGGCCGCGCAACCCGGCGTGGGACAGCGAAGGCCGCATGATCGACGCGCTGAAACTGATGCGCGACCAGAAGGCGCCGCCGGTGCTGATCGCCAATCATCCCAGCCGGTCTGCCACGGCACCGTTCGGGTGGGGCCAATATACGCCAGCGGAATTTCGCAACTGGAACGATACTGCGCCGCGCGTGGCCATCGGCATGGAAGGCGCACCGGGCCACCAGGCCAGCGGGCTGAAGCCGGGCGGCAGTCGCGGCGGTTACCGCAATGCGCCCACGCTGGGCGGGTTTGACCAGATGACGGCGACGCTGGGCGGTTTCTGGGATTCGATGCTGGCTGAAGGGCGGCAGTGGTTCATCACGGCCACATCCGACAGCCATGCCAACTGGCGCGACGGCGGCAATGATTTCTGGCCGGGCGAATACAGCAAGACCTATGTGCAGGCGCAGGCCAATCATGCCGACATCATCGATGGCCTGCGGTCGGGCCGCATCTTCGTGACCACCGGCGATCTTGTGTCCGAGGTGGAGGTGATCGCCAGCAGCGGCGGCCGCAAGGCGGGCATCGGCGGCACGCTGAAGGCCCGGCCGGGCCGGCAGGTGGACGTGACCATCCGCGTGCGCGATCCCGCCACACCGAACGCGGCCGGCCGCACGCCGAGTGTGGCGCGAATCGACCTCATCACCGGGCCGATCACCGGCCCGACGGCCAACCGCAACACCGATCGTGCGCCCGGCACAGCCGTGGCGCGGCGCTTCACCGCCAGCGACTGGCGGCGGGACGGCGAAATGCTCACCATGACGCACCGCGTGGTGGTGGACAGCCCCATCTATCTGCGCGTGCGCGGCACCAGCACCAATGAACTGGAACCCGATCCCGACCCCAAGGGCGAAAATCCGTGGGATGATCTGTGGTTCTATGCCAACCCGATCTTCATCCGCGTCAAATGAAGGCTGTTTCCATGCGCCTGCCGGCCCTGTTTCCTGCTGTTGCGCTGGCCGCCTGTGCGCCGCCAGCCGTGGCGCCCTGGGTGAAGACGGCCAGCGTGACGGCGGAGGCCGAAACGGTGGCAGTGAAGAACAGCGACGATGCCGCCGATGATCCGGCGATCTGGCGCAACGCCGCCAACCCCACCGCCAGCCTCATCGTGGGCACCGACAAGCAGGCCGGGCTTTATGTTCATGGCCTTGATGGCCGGGTGCGGCACTTCCTTGATGCCGGGCGGGTGAACAATGTCGATCTGGCGGAAACGCCGGCGGGCGTGATCGTGGCCGCCAGCGATCGCAGCGACAACGACAACGCCCACATCGCCCTGTTCCGGCTCGACACGACAAACGCGCGGCTGCTGCCACTGGGCCGCGTGCCGGCCGGCACTGGCGAGGCCTATGGCCTGTGCCTGTGGGCAACGCCCGGCGGCAATGGACCGGGCGCTCTGACTGCCTTCATCATCATCAAGGATGGCACGATCCGGCAGGTGGAACTGGACGCGAGACAGGCCACCGGGCGCATCGTGCGCACCCTGAAGCTGGCCACCCAATCGGAAGGGTGTGTGGTCGATGCCCGCACGGCCCGGCTGTATGTGGCAGAGGAAGATGCGGGCATCTGGCGCTTCGATGCCCGGCCTTCTGGCAGCACCATGCCGGTGAAGATCGCCGGCATCGACAGGGCGCGGTTGTTCGATGATGTCGAAGGGCTGGCGATTGCGGCCGAAGGGGCCGGCCATGGCGGCTATCTCGTCGCCTCCAGCCAGGGCGACAATGCCTATGCCGTGTGGCGGCTTTCGGATGAACGCTACATGGGCCGGTTCCGCATTGGCGCCGGCGCGGTGGGGGCAACGGAGGAAACCGACGGCATCGAAGTGATGACCGGCGATTTCGGCCCGGCCTTCCCGGATGGCCTGATGGTGGTGCAGGATGGCGACAACCAGCCGGCGCAGAACTTCAAGCTGGTGCGCTGGGGCAGGGTGAAGAAGGCGCTCGACCTGCCCTGATTGCGCGGATTGACCGGCCGCTCCCCATGCGCCACGCTGCGCCGGAAAATCGGGGAGAGGCAGGCACATGCCACTGTTGGAAGGCTATCAGCGCTTCACCTTCACGCGTGGCCAGTTCGGCCATGAGCGCGTTTTGACGGCGACGATCACCGGCAACAACCCGGTGAACGGCGTTGATGAACAGATGCACCACGAACTGGCGCGGGTGTTCACCGATCTGCAGCAGGATCGGGACAGTGACATCATCGTGCTGACCGGCGCCGGCCGCGCCTTCTGCGCCGGCGGCGATTTCGACTGGTTCGAAGAGCAGATCGCCAACCCCAACCAGTTCCGCGACATCGGCTGGGATGCCAAGCGCATCGTCACCAGCCTGCTCGACATCGAAAAGCCGGTGATCTGCCGCATGAACGGCGCGGCGGCCGGCCTGGGCGCCACCATTGCGCTGCTGTGCGACATCATCATTGCCGATGAAAATGCCGTGATCGGCGATCCGCACGTGAAGGTGGGGTTGGTGGCCGGCGATGGCGGCGCGGTGATCTGGCCGCAGCTGATCGGCTATGCCCGGGCCAAGGAATTCTTGATGACCGGCGATCTCATCAAGGCGCCGCGCGCCGAGGCGATGGGGCTGATCAACCATGCCGTCCCCACCGATCAACTGGATGCCAAGGTGGTAGAACTGGTCGCCAAGCTTATGGGCAATCCCAAATATGCGGTGCGCTGGTCCAAGGTGGTGGCCAATCAGCCGCTGCGCGTGCTGGCGCAGCAGTTGATGGACGCGTCCATCCCCTATGAAACGCTGTCCAACCTGGCGGCAGACCGGGCCGAGGCGGTGCGTGCCTTCCGCGAGCGCCGGCCACCCAAACTGACGGGTGAGTGATGGCCCCGCCGTTGCCGCCCGTGACCTTCACCGACGAGCCTGACCACATTGGGCAGCTGCGCGATACCATCCGGCGCTTCGTCGCAACCCACGCTCCGCGCGAGGCCCGCATCCAGTGGGACCGCGATCACCGCTGGCCGCGCGATGTCTATGCCGAATTGAACAAGCTGGGGCTGACGGCGCTGACGGTACCGGAGGCGCATGGCGGCGCCGGGCAGGATCTGGTGGCGGCGATCGCGGTGATCGAGGAACTGGCCGCCGTGGGCCCCTGCCTCGCCGGGCCCTATATCCACACCGCCTTTTATGGCGGCATGAACCTTTCGGAAAACGGCAGCGCCGAACAGAAGGCGCGCTTCCTGCCCGCGCTGGCGCGCGGCGAACTGTTCTTCGCCTATGGGCTTTCGGAACCCGATGTGGGCGGCGATCTGGCCAGCGTTGCCACTCGCGCGCGCCTTGACGGCGACGAGGTGGTGATCGATGGCGCCAAGCGCTGGTGCACGGGCGCGGACTGGTGCCATTACATTTACGCCCTTGTGCGCTCCGGCCCGGCTGAAGACCGGTATCGCAACCTGTCGTTCGTGCTGATTCCCACCGATGCGCCCGGTGTGCGCATGCAGGACATTCACCATGCCAACCTGCGCTATACCGCCAGCCAGGACGTGTATTTCGATGGCGTGCGGGTGCCGGCCAGCAACATCGTGGGCGGCCCCGAGATGTGGAACCAGGGCTGGAAATTGCTGGCCGGGCGCGCGCTCGACGTGGAAAGGCTGGAGATCACCGCCGTGGCCTTCGGCATCGCCCGCGCCGCGCTTGATGAAGCGTGGGATTATGCGCAGAGCCGCGTGCAGTTCGGCAAGGCCATCAGCCAGCACCAGGCGGTGCGCCACAAGCTGGTGACGGCGCGCACCAAACTGCAGGCGGCGCGGCACATGCTGTATCATGCCGCCTGGCTGGCCAACGAGGGCCGGCCGTGCAGCGCCGAAACCAGCATGGCCAAGCTGTTCGTGGCCGACACGGGCGTGGAGATCGCGCTGGCCTGCCAGCAGGTGATGGGCGCCTATGCCCTGTCGGACGCGTTCGACATGGAACGCCACGTGCGTGATCTGCTGGGCATGCCGATCGTCGGCGGGTCATCGGACATGCAGAAGAACAATCTCGCCAGCCTGTGGAAGCTGTGATGGCGGTGCCGGCTGCCCTGCTCGAGACCATTGCCGCCCGGGCCGTCGATACCGAACGCCAGCGCCGGCTGCCGGCCGATCTGGCCGGCGAACTGGCCGAGGCCGGCTGCTTCCGGATGCTGGTGCCCAGGGCGCTGGACGGGGCGGAGGTGGATGTGGCGACGCTGTTTGCCACGCTGGAGCAGTTGGGCTGCGCCGATGCCGCCACCGGCTGGTGCGTGATGATCGGTGGCACCACCGCGCTGATCTCCGCCTGGCTGCCGGACGCGCATGCCCGCGAAATCTGGTCCGATCCGAACGTCATTACCGGGGGTGTGTTTGCGCCGATGGGGCGGGCGGTTGCGGACGGCGTTGACTATGTCGTGTCCGGCCGCTGGGCCTGGGCATCGGGCAGCGCCAACTGCCGCTGGCTGCTGGGCGGCGCGGTGATCATGGATGGTGGCGAGATGCGGCGGCTGCCATCGGGGGCGCCCGATCATCGCATGATGGTGATGCCGCGTGCCGATGTGGAATTGATCGACACGTGGGATGCGCTGGGGATGCGCGGCACTGGTTCGGGCGATATGGCGGCCACCAATGTGCGCGTGCCGCAGGGCCGCAGCGTGTCGTTCATCACCGATACGCCGCGCCATGAAGGCCCGCTGTATCGTTTTGCCCCGTTCGGCCTGCTGGCGCTGGGCATCGCGGCGGTCGCCAGCGGCAATGCGCTGGGCGCGCTGGATGATCTGAAGGCGCTGGCGACCGCCAAGAAGGCGCAAGGGTCAAGCCGCACGCTGGCCGAACGTGGCGTGGTGCAGGCAGATTTTGCCGCCGCACAGGCCGATCTGGAGGCCGCGCGCGCGCTGGTCCACGCCGAAATCGCCGCAGCGTGGGATCGCGTCGTGGCCGGCGATGCGCTGGCTCTGCCCGAACGCGCGCGACTGCGGCTGGCGGCCACGCGCCTCACGCAGGTCGCGGCACGGGTGACGGCCAAGATGCACGAACTGGCCGGCGGCACGTCGGTTTATGCCAGCCATCCGCTGAACCGCCGTTTCCGCGACGCGCACGTGGCAACCCAGCATGTGATGGTCGCGCCGCCCACACTGGAACTGGCGGGGCGCGTGCTGCTTGGCCTGCCGGCCGATGCGGCGACGCTGTAGCGCCGGTAACAATTTGTAAACCAAGTAATTCTTGACGCTTGCAGCAAATGTCGCGACGTTGGCAGCCTTGCCGCCCGGGGATTTGGCGGCTGGTGGGGAGATTTACATGAAGACGATGTTTGTCGCCGCTTTTGCGGCAGCCGGTGGCCTTGTTCTGGCCACGCCGGCGCTGGCGCAGTCCGTCGGATCGGCCAGCTGGGCCACGATGCGCAGCTGCAGCGCCGTGACCGCGGCGCAAAACTGCGATGGCACCGGGCCTGGCCAGCAGATCACCCTGAACCAATATGGTGGTGGTATCGGTGTGGGCGGCGCCAACGATTTCAACCCCGGCGGCAGTGACCGTGCCTGGTCGTTCGTCACCTTTGATGCCACCCTCGATCTGCCGGAAATCCGTGGCTTCACCCGCGCCATCAGCGATTCGCGGCTGAACATCAACACCATCGCGTTCCAGACCTACACGTGGACCGGCGCGGCTCCGACCGCCTTTTCCATCACCGGGTCCCTGCACATCGTTGACAGCTCGACCAGCCCGTCCGGCGGCGCGCTGCCTGGTGGCGCCATCTTCAGCCAATATGTCGGTATCTGGGATCCGGCGGCCATCGTCGGCCTGTCCACCCCGCAACAGTTGTTCAGCGCGCTGTTCTATGCGCCGTGCGGTGTTGCAAACGTGCTGGGTGCCGGCAGCAGCGGCGGCACGCTCACTGG
>JALOSK010000109.1 GCA_025458465.1 Sandarakinorhabdus sp.
GCTGCGCGCCATGATGCCGTGGATCGCCAAGAACCAGCTGGTGGACAAGGCACGCAACTAAGCGGCTGTTGGCAAGCGCAGCTTGGCAACAGACTCGCTGTTGCGCGGCCAGCGACCAAAAAAGGGCGGCCCTCCGGCCGCCCTTTTCGTGTGTCGTGTGACGGCGCGGCTTTGCCGCGACGCCGCTTGCCCCTTGGTCAGTCACCCGCTGGCCTGCGCTCCGCCAGCAGATCCGCTGCCCGCACCCGCACGCTGCGCAGCGCCAGCTGCACCTCCCACAGGAACAGCATCAGCCCGCCGGTGAGCATCAGTGTGGAGGCGATGAACAGCCAGGCCACCACGGCGTCCAGCTTGCCGCCGATCAACTGTTCGATGAACAGCAGCGCCACCACCAGGCAGACCAGCAGGGCGGCCATCGTGCACAGCGCGATCGCCCAGTTCGCCGCCGCCATGCGCCGCGCCAGCACCGACAGATCATCGATGGCCAGCCGGCGCCGTTCGGCGGCATAATTGCCCACATTGGCCTCAAGATGTCGCGCGCGGTCCACCACGCGTGACAGGCGGTGCGCCATCACGTTGAGCATCCCGCCGATGGCGGTGAGCAGGAACACTGGCGTCACCGCCTGCTGCACGGCGGAACCAATGTCGATGGCGGTGAAGAAATCGGGCATGGCCGCATCAAGCCGCGCAATCGGCAAACACGCAAGCCACCATCTCGCGCACGCATCTTGCGCTGCAACGCCGCTTCACTGTATGCACGATCCCATGGCTTTTCCATCGGCCCTGCTGCTGCTGCGACTTACACGCCCTCGGGCGTGATGCTGGCTGCTGGGCATGTTCCCTCGGCCACACGCCTTGAGGGGATGAACCTGACACACTCCACAACAGCGTTCACACAGGCAGAGCCATGACCAACAGCAATCGTATCCGCATTTTCGACACCACCTTGCGTGACGGGGAGCAGTCCCCCGGCTGCTCGATGAACCTCGAGGAGAAGCTGAAGGTTGCCGCCCAGCTCGAAGCGCTGGGGGTCGACATCATCGAAGCCGGCTTCGCCATCGCATCCGAAGGCGATTTCGAAGCCGTGCAGGCGGTGGCGAACCAGGCCGAGACCGCGATCGTCGCCAGCCTGGCGCGCGCCGCGGCCGCCGATATCGAACGCGCCTGGGCCGCGCTGAAAGCGGCGAAACAGCCGCGCATCCACACCTTCATCGCCACCAGCCCGCTGCACATGAAGGTGAAGCTGAACAAGTCCCCCGAAGACGTGCTGGAGGCGATCCGCTTTTCCGTTGGGCTGGCCCGCAACCTGTGCCCGGATGTGGAATGGTCTGCCGAGGATGCCACGCGATCCGATCCGGATTTCCTGTGCCGGGCGGTGGAAATGGCCATCCGTTCGGGCGCGACCACCATCAACCTGCCCGACACGGTGGGCTATGCCACGCCGGAAACCTATGGCGCCATGTTCCGCGATGTGATCACCCGTGTGCCCAACGCCGATCAGGCGATCTTCTCCACCCACTGCCACAATGATCTGGGCCTCGCTGTTGCCAACACGCTTTCGGCCATCATGGCCGGCGCGCGGCAGGTGGAAGCCACGGTGAACGGCATCGGCGAGCGCGCCGGCAATGCATCGGTGGAGGAAATCGCCATGGCGCTGAAGGTGCGCCACGACGTGATGCCCTATGAAACCCGCATCGTGAGCACCGAAATCACCCGCGCCAGCCGGCTGGTTTCGGGTGTGACGGGCATGCAGGTGCAGGCCAACAAGGCCATCGTTGGGGCCAACGCCTTCGCCCATGAAAGCGGCATCCACCAGGACGGCATGCTGAAGGATGCCAGCACTTATGAAATCATGACGCCGGAAAGCGTTGGGCAGGGGGCAACGTCGCTGGTGCTGGGCAAGCATTCGGGCCGCGCTGCCTTCCGGTCGAAGCTCAACGAATTGGGCTATGATCTGTCGGACAACGAGTTCGGCGATGCCTTCAAGCGCTTCAAGGATCTGGCCGACGCCAAGAAGCAGGTGTTTGATGAAGACATCGTGGCGTTGGTGGACGACGAGGTGCTGCGCGGCCACGACCGCATCCAGGTGCTGGAAGTGGAGGTCTATTGCGGCAGCAACGGCCCGCAGCGGGCGATCCTGACGCTTTCCATCGATGGCGAGGAGGTGACGGCGGCGACCAAGGGCAATGGCCCTGTGGATGCGCTGTTCAACGCCATCCGCAAGCTTGTCCCGCACGAGGATGCCGCGCTGAACCTGTATCAGGTTCACGCCGTGACCGCCGGCACCGATGCCCAGGCCGAAGTGAGCGTGGTGCTGGCCGAGAATGGCCGCACCGTGCGCGGCACCGGTGCCCACACCGACACGCTGGTGGCGTCGGCACGCGCCTATGTGAACGCCTTGAACAAGCTGATGGTGAAGCGCGGCAAGAGCGCGCTGTCCGCCGCCGGGTGAGCCAGCGCCGCCTCGTCATCGTCTACAATGCCGAGGCGGGCCTGGCTGCCGGGGTGATGGACAGCATTCACAAGCTGGTCTCGCCGGGCACCTATCCGTGCCAGTTGTGCGCCGTCACCTATGGGCTGGCCACGATGAAGCGCGAATGGCGGACGTTCCTGGATGGCCTTGGCATGGAATTGCTGTTCCATCACCGCCCGGATTTCCGCGCGGCGTTTCCGCAGGCGGCAGACTGGCCGCTGCCGCTCATCGCCGTGGAAACCGGCGGCGTCTTGCGTCCGTTGGTTGGCGCGGCAGAACTGACACAGGCGGTCGATCTGCGGGCCCTGATGACGATGGTGCAGGCGCGCCTTTCTGCGGGCTGATGTGAGGCAATCCTGCGTGCGGTTCAGGGCTGCGGCGTCTGTGGGTCATCGTCTTGCGCGTCCGCTTCGGTCGCGGCGTCGGGCGCCAGCTCGGCGGCCATGGCGCTGAGCAGTTGCTGACGCTGGCGCTGGGCAGACCGGTTCATCTGGATGCGATACAGGCCCTTGATGAAGGCGCGGTCCCAGCTGGTGAGGCCGGCCGGTTTCGCGCCCGGTTCGAACAGGGAGAGCACGCTGGGCACGCCGGGGCTGCCCAGCGGCATCCGCATCGGCGCGATCATCACCAGCGCGACATAATCGGCCAGGGCATCCAGCGACACGCCGGTGGCCAGGTTCACGTCCACCACCGCCACGCCGGCCCGGGCCCACACCGAAAGATTGGTGTCGATCAGGCTGCTGTTCCAGCTGTTGGTGCCCACCGCATTGGGGCCGGCCGGCAGCACATTGCCCAGTTGGGTGGCATTGGACGAGGCGCTGGCCAAGGCGCCGGAATCGGGCGTGCCAACCCCGCCGCCGGCGCCGGTGGGAGCCAGCACATGCCACCAGCGCACCGGCAGGCGGGGGCTGTCGAGCGCGGCGAACAGCCGGGGCTCGAAGGCCGGCAGCGCCGATCGCTTGCGCGCCCGAACCTCGGCGACAAGCCCGCGGGCGTCATCGGTGAAGGCGACCGTCAGGTTGGGCCGGCAGCCCGCCTTGCCCGTCGCCAACCCGGCATCGACGGCGGCGGCGGCGATGCGGCCCTGCACCCGGGCGGCCAGCGCCTTGTCGGGAATGCCGAGCACGCCGATGCACAAGGGGCCGCGCCAGCGGGCATATTGGCCATAATCCGGTATCGACGGCAGGCCTGCCTTCACATAGGTGCCGGCCGCCTTGCGCGCCTGCGCCTTTGACAGGCGATCGGCGGCAACGGTGATGGTCTCGTCTGGCGGCGCGCCAGCAAGCAGCAGAAGCGCCAGTGCGGCAATGGACGGAAAGGCAATGGGGGGCATGGTGCATGTGTCTCACACCCGGGAATCGCTTGCAATCGCCCGCCCGCTCCGTCATAGCCGCCGCTTCACCGTGCCGGGCCTGGCCCTGCATGGCGAACAGACGCAAGCCGGAGGGGCGTTCGCATGGGGCGACGTCAGCGATCGGCAACGGAGAGAGACACATGCCGTTTTACGAGCATGTCTTCCTTGCGCGTCAGGACCTGACAGCTGCGCAGGTCGAGACGCTGATGGAAGGCTTCACCAAGGTTCTGGCCGAAGGCAAGGGCCGGGTGGCAAACAGCGAATATTGGGGCCTGCGCACGCTGGCCTATCGCATCGCCAAGAATCGCAAGGCCCATTATGTGCTGCTCAACATCGATGCCCCGGCCGCTGCCGTGGCCGAGCTTGAGCGCCAGGTTGGCCTGAACGAAGACATCATCCGCTACATGACCGTGCGCATCGACGCGCTGCCCACCGAGCCGTCGGCGATGACCCGCCGCGACCGTGGTGACCGCGAAGGCGGCCGTGAAGGTCGCGAAGGCCGCGAAGGCCGTGGCGGCGATCGTGATGGTGGCCCGCGCGGTGAACGCCCGCGCCGCGAACCGCGCGCAGCGGCTTAAGGGAGGAACATCATCATGGGACGTCCCTTTTTCCGCCGCCGCAAGTCGTGCCCCTTCTCGGGCGCCAATGCACCCGCCATCGATTACAAGGATGTGCGCCTGCTGCAGGGCTTCGTGTCCGAACGTGGCAAGATCGTGCCGGCCCGCATCACCGCGGTGTCTGCCAAGAAGCAGCGTGAACTGGCCAAGGCCATCAAGCGCGCGCGTCACCTGGGCCTGCTGCCCTACCTCGTGAAGTAAGGAGCGGCCATCATGGAAGTCATCCTGCTTGAACGCGTGGAAAAGCTGGGCACCATTGGCGACATCGTCAATGTGAAGCCGGGTTTCGCCCGCAATTTCCTGCTGCCGCGCGGCAAGGCGCTGCGTGCCACGGAAGCCAACAAGGCCCGGTTCGAATCCGACCGCGCCCGCATCGAGGCGGACAACGCCAAGCGCCGTGACATCGCCCGCGCCGAATCGCGTGAGATCGAAGGCGCCAGCGTGGTGATGATCCGCGCCGCGTCGGGCACTGGCCAGCTTTACGGTTCGGTCGCTGCCCGCGATCTGGCCGATGCGCTGACCGCCGGTGGCCACAAGGTCCACAAGAACCAGATCGTGCTGGACAAGCCGATCAAGACGCTGGGCGTGCACGACGTGAAGGTCGCGCTGCACCCGGAAGTCGTGGTGATGGTGAAGGTGAACATCGCCCGTTCGCCGGAAGAAGCCGAACTCCAGGCGCAGGGCGTGGACATTGCCGCCACCGCCGAGCGTGAGGAAACCGGCTTCACCGAAGCGTTCGATCCGAACGCCGAACCGGGCACCCTGCCGATGGACGAGGCCGAAGAGGCCTGATCCGGCAGCAATGCACCAGAATTGGGGCCGCAGGCACGCGCCAGCGGCCCCTTTTTCTTGCCCGCGTGCCTGCCAGTGCCTATGGAGCGGACCATGACCGACACGCCCGAAACCCCGGAAACCGCCGCCGCCCCCACCGACAGCCCGCCCGATCGCCTGTCGGTCAATCCGCGCAGCGAGTTTCACGATTGGGACAAGCTGAGCCGCGGTGTCGGCATCCGCTTCAACGGCACCGAACGCACCAACGTCGAGGAATATTGTATTTCCGAAGGCTGGATCCGCGTCGCCGCCGGCAAGAGCCTTGACCGCAAGGGCAACCCGCTCACCATCAAGCTCACCGGCACCGTCGAGGCCTGGTTCAAGAGCTGAGGCTTGCCTCGGTCCGCCGATGGCATGACAAGCAGCCATGGCCGACCTGTTCGCCAGTGATGACCCCGCCGCCGCCGCCAGCGCTCCGCTGGCGGAACGCCTGCGCCCGCGCGACCTTGCCGAGGTTGTGGGGCAGGATGCACTGACCGGGCCTGAAGGCGCGATCACCCGCATGGTGGCTTCGGGCAGCCTGTCGAGCCTGATCCTGTGGGGCCCGCCCGGCACCGGCAAGACCACCATTGCCCGCCTGCTGGCCGCTGCGGTGAGCATGCGCTTCGTGGCCATTTCAGCGGTGTTCGCCGGTGTGGCCGATCTGAAGAAGCTGTTTGCCGAAGCGCGCGAGCAGGCCCGGGCTGGCACGCGCACCCTTTTGTTCGTGGACGAGATCCACCGTTTCAACCGCGCCCAGCAGGACGGCTTTCTGGGTCCGATGGAGGACGGCACCATCACGCTGGTGGGTGCCACCACGGAGAATCCCAGTTTCGAGCTGAATGCCGCCATCCTGTCCCGCGCGCGCGTGCTGATCGTCAAGCGACTGGATGAGACGGCGCTGGCCGAATTGCTGGCCCGTGCCGAAACGCTGGCCGGCCACATGCTGCCGGTAACGGACGATGCCCGCGCCGCACTGATCGCGTCCGCTGATGGCGATGGCCGCTTCCTGCTGGGCCAGGCCGAAACCCTGCTGGCGCTGGGCGACGTGCCGCCGATGGATGCCGCCGCACTCGCCGCCTTCCTGCACCGCCGCATGCCGGTGTACGACAAGGACCGCGAGGGCCATTATGGCCTGATCTCCGCGCTCCACAAAAGCCTGCGCGGCTCCGATCCCGATGCCGCGCTCTATTGGCTGGCGCGGATGCTGGTGGCGGGCGAGGAGCCGCTCTACATCCTGCGGCGGCTGGTGCGTTTTGCCAGCGAGGATGTGGGGCTGGCCGACAGCAATGCCCTGCGCGTGTGCCTTGATGCCAAGGATGCGTTTGATTTCCTGGGCTCGCCCGAAGGCGAA
>JALOSK010000369.1 GCA_025458465.1 Sandarakinorhabdus sp.
GGGCGCTTCGGGCGTGCAGCTGGGCACCCGCTTTGCTGCCGCCAGCGAAAGCGTGGCGCATGAGAAGTTCAAGGCCGCCTTCGTCCGCGCCTCGGCCCGTGATGCGCTGTCCAGCGTGCAGATCGATCCGCGCCTGCCGGTGATCCCGGTGCGCGCGCTCAAGAACGCCGGCAGCGAGGCCTTCAACGAACGCCAGCGCGAAGTCGCCGCCGCCGTCGATCGCGGCGAGATGGACCTGGCCGCCGGCCAGCTCGCCATCGAACATTACTGGGCCGGCGCCCTGCGCCGCGCCGTCGTTGAAGGCGATGTCGACAACGGCAGCCTGATGGCCGGGCAATCGGTGGGCATGGTGACCAAGGTGCAGCCGGTGGCCGAGATCATCGAGGAACTCACCGCCGATGCCGAAGCCGCGCTGGCCCGCGCCCACACACGGGAGGCGGCCGCCTGATGGTCCCTGCCAGCGTCGCCCGCACCATCCTTCGCCGCCTGCACGATGTGATGGCGGCCAAGACGGGCGCGCAGGCGAAGCTCAACCAGGATCCTTCGCCGCCTGCACGATGTGATGGCGGCCAAGACGGGCGCGCAGGCGAAGCTGAACCAGGTGGTGCGGCTGGTTGCCACCGAACTCGGCAGCGAGGTCGCCTCCATCTATCTGCTGCGCGATGGCGTGCTGGAACTGTTTGCCACCCAAGGGTTGGCGCAATCGGCCGTGCACGTCACCAGGCTGTCCATGGGCCAGGGCCTTGTTGGCAATATCGCCGCCCGCCGCGAGCCGCTGGCGCTGGCCGAGGCCAAGGCCCATCCCGATTTCGCCTATCGCCCGGAAACCGGCGAGGATGATTTCCACAGCTTTGCCGGCGTGCCCATCCTGCGCCGCGAGGCCGCCATCGGCGTGCTGGCCGTGCAGCATCGCGAACCGCGCGATTATGCCGAGGTGGAGATCGAGGCGCTGCAAACGGTCGCCCATGCGCCTGCGCGCCGCCAACAGCGGACCGACCCGACTGAACGGCCTCAAGCTGGTCGATGGCCTGGCGCGCGGCGTTGCCGTGTTCCACCAGCCGCGCGTGGTGGTCGAGCACACGGTGACCGACGATATCGATGCCGAACGTGCGCGGCTGGTCGATGCCTTTGCCCGCATGCGCCAGCAGATCGATGCCATGATGGGCCAGGCCGAGTTCGTCGCTGGCACCGATCACCACGAGATCCTCGAAACCTACAAGATGTTCGCCTACGATGAAGGCTGGGCGCGGCGCATCAACGAGGCGATCGACACCGGCCTCACCGCCGAAGCCGCCGTGGAGCGGGTGCAGGCGCGCAACCGGCTGCGCATGCGCTCCATCGACGATCCCTATCTGAAGGAACGGCTCACCGATCTCGACGATCTCGCCAACCGCCTGCTCCGCATCCTGTCGGGCCAATTGGGCACCGCCGCACAGATGGGCCTCACCGGCGATGCCATCCTCATCGCCCGCAATCTCGGCCCGGCCGAGCTGCTGGAATATGACAAGCGCCACCTGAAGGGCGTGGTGCTGGAAGAGGGCAGCCTCACCGCGCACGTCATCATCGTCGCCCGCGCCATGGGCGTGCCCGTGCTGGGCCGCGTCGATCAGCTGTTTGCCAACGTCAATGACGGCGATGAACTGATCGTTGACGCCGGCAACAATGCGCTGCTGATCCGGCCGACAGCGGCCACGATCAAATCCTATCAGGCGATGCGGGCGCTGAAGGCGCGCCAGGCCGAACAATGGGCCAAGGTGCGCGATCTGCCGGCCATTTCCAAGGATGGCCGCCATATCGCCCTCTATATGAATGCCGGCCTGCTCGATGATGCCGCCGCCATCCCGCTGGCCGGCGCCGATGGCATCGGGCTGTTCCGCACCGAATTCCAGTTCCTGGTCTCCGCCACCCTGCCGCGCCGCGAACGCCAGCAGAGCCTGTATCGCGGCGTGCTGGAAGCCGCCGGTGACAAGCCGGTGGTGTTCCGCACCGTCGATATCGGTGGCGACAAGGCGGTGCCCTATATCGACGGCGACGAGGAAGACGAGAATCCGGCGATGGGCTGGCGCGCGCTGCGCCTGGCGCTCGGCCGGTCCGGCCTGATGAAGGTGCAAGCGCGGGCACTGCTGGAGGCCGCCGCGGGCCGCACGCTCAACGTGATGTTCCCCATGGTTTCCGAACCCTGGGAATTCGCCGAAGCCCGCGCGCTCGTCGAACAGCAGCGCGAACGCCTGGCCAGCACCGGCCACGCCGTGCCGACCGAGATCCAGTATGGCGCCATGATCGAGGTGCCGGCGCTGATCGAACAGCTCGACGTGCTGCTGCCGATGACCGATTTCGTCTCCATCGGCACCAACGATCTGACGCAATTCCTGTTCGCCGCTGATCGCGCCAACCCGCGCCTCGCAGACCGTTACGACTGGCTGTCCCCCGCCATCCTGCGCGTCATCCGCCGCGTGGTGTGTGCTGCGGCCCTGCATGATGTGCCGGTCACCGTGTGCGGCGAAATGGGTGGCCGCCCGCTGGAGGCGCTGGCGCTGATC
>JALOSK010000110.1 GCA_025458465.1 Sandarakinorhabdus sp.
GGATAATAGGGCGAAATCAGCGCAATCCGGCTGATGCCGCCATAGGCCTTGAAGGCTTCGATCAGCGATTGGGAACCGGTGCACAGCTGCAGGCCAGATTCGCGCTCGATATTCTCCCGCCATTTCTGCGCCCCTGCAGCGCCGCCATAAAAGGTGACGGCCGACATGCCCATCACCAGATAGTCGGGATTGCAGGTGAGCACGCCGCGCACCGCATCCAGCGTGTTGCGCGAAATCTCCAGCGTGCCGGCCATGAACGTTTCATCGGAAATGGCCTGCGCGTCTTCGACCACGATACGGGAATAATGGTTGGTGACGCCACGCGGCCGCATATCGTCGAAATCGGGCTGCACGATGGTATTGGTCGACGGGCCGAGCACGCCGAACAGGCGCCGATAACCCAGATTGTCAGGATTGGGCCGCGGCTTCAGGGGCATCAGGCAAACTCCTTCTCGCGCTCCAGACAATCGATCATGGATTGGCGCAACAGGAATTCGCGGCGCTTGACCGGATCAGCACGGGTTTCTTCCATCTCGCGCTTGCGCAGCGCGTGCTGTCCGCCTTCGCCGGCATCCAGATATTGCAGGTTGCGGATGGTCTGTGCCTGGGTGAATTCCCGCGTGGTGCGGCGGCGACGGCGGTCAAAATCGGCCAATTGCTCATCAGCGTCGGCACCGTGCCGATAGATGGAAACCAGCCTCTCGCCCAGGTTGAAGGCATCATGAATGCCGCTGTTCATGCCGAAACCGCCAATGGGATTGTTCAGGTGCGCCGCATCGCCGATCAGCAGAACGCGATTGTGGCGGAAGCTTTTCGCCACGCGCTGGTGCACACGATAGATGGTGCGGTGGCCGGTGACCACACGATCACCGTTGCCGAGCAACCGGTCAAAAACATCCACCTTCTTGGGATCGGCCAGCAGCATTTCGTCGCTTTGATCCGATGCGGCCGGCACCAATACCCGCCACAAGGATGGCACACGCAGCAGCACCATCCATTCCTTGGGGTCCGACACATAATTGACGTGCGCCAGATTGGGCAGATGCCGCTCCAGCGGTTCGTTGGTGGTGTAGCACAGGAATTTTTCAGGGTAAGTGAACCCGTCGAATTCGGTGCCCAGCCATTTGCGCACGATGCTGTTGGCGCCGTCGGCAGCAATCAGGAAATCCGCCTTGATGGCCACAATTGACGTCGGCGTTTCCGCATAGATGGTGACATCAGACGGGCTTTGTTCGAACGTGAGCACACGGTGGTTGAACAAGACCTGCGTGCCCGGCAATTCGCGCACCCCTTCCGACAACATGCGGGCCAGGTGATATTGTTCGCACTGAACGCGATAGGGATAGCGGGTCACATCCCCCAGTTCGCTCATGTCGAACTCGATCACTTCGCCGGTCTGGCGTTCACGGAAGTGATAGATCGGCGCCTTCAGGCCCATGGCGATCAGTTTTTCGGTGATGCCGAATTGATCCAGCATTTCCAGCGTGGGCGGATGAAAGGTGGAGGCGCGCAGATCGAGCGCGCAATCGCGCCCGGCTTCAAGCAGCACGACATCGATACCCTGGGCCGCCAGAAGATAGGCAGCCACGGTGCCGACCGGCCCTGCGCCGGCGATCGCCACCTGGGTGTTGATCTGCTGCATCAAATCCTCCGAACCAACCACTTGCGTCTGATGCAGGCCTTATGCCTGCTGGGGCAACGCGCTGGGCAGGCTGCCGATCTTTTGACCGACCTGCGAGGAGGCCGGCGTACCCAACTTCAATCAAGAGCCCGCACGATGGTGTTGGGCACCAGCGCATCATCCCAGGCCATGCTGACCTGGCCCAGCCGCACGATGGTCAACCGGCGCGACGGGACGACATAGACGCGCTGGCCGCCAAAACCGTCGAAATAGACGAGGTCTGGCGCCACAAACGCCTCGCTGTGTTTCACGGTCACTGGGTTTTCCGGGCTGTAACGGCGCTGCGCTGTCCATTCGCGGCCCAGCCACAGCTGATAGCCATATTGCTTGTTGGCGGGCGACGGCGTGGCCATGGCGGCAATCCAGGCTTTCGGCACCAGCTGACGTTTGCCGCTGCGGCCTTGATTGCGGATCAGTTCGCCAATACGGGCCCAATCATGGGCGCTGGCATTGAGCCCGGCATAGCCGCGCGGCGTGCCGCCGGCATCCACCCACAGCGACGCCGGGCCATTGCCCAGCGGGCACCAGAGTTCGCGTTCGAGAAACTGGGCATAGCCGCCCTGCCCGGTCTTGCGCAGCTGCCGATCAAGCGCGGTGAGCAGCAACTGGCTGACCGCATTGTTGTAGGCAAAGCTGGCGCCCGGCGTGCCGGCCTGCGGTGTCGCCATCGCCGCCTTGCTGACATCAGGTGCCAGCAGCACGGCCTGGAAATTGGACGGCGCCAGGCCTGTCCGCATCTGCAACGCCTGCGCAATGGTGATGCGTCCCCGCGGATCGCCGGCCCATTCGGGCAGATACGTCTCCAGCGGATCGTCCACACTGCCGATCAGCTTGCGGTCAAGCGCGATGCCAATCATCAGGGCGAGCACTGATTTCGCCATCGAGGCCGTCACCACCGGCCGCGATGCCGTCCCCCCCTGGCCATAGCCTTCGTGCATGATGGCGCCATCGCGCATGACAACGAAAGCAAAGCCGCCCTGGCTGTCGGAATAGGCCTGTGCCTCTGCCAGCGCCTTGGCCAGCCGGGCGTCGGGAGCGCGCGTCCGCGGCGGCTTGGCCGTACAGCCAGCCAGCACCACACGCGGGCGATAACGCTCGACATCCAGCGTGGTGGCGCCCTGCATGTCGGCAAGGCTGGTAGGCCGGTTGGGGTCGTCGGCGGGCACAGTCTGCGCCTGGGTCGCGCCTGCCAGCAAGGCGGCGCACAGCAGAACCGCAGGGCGGCTGACGGACTTGGGCAGGATCTTCAACATCAAACGCTCCTCGGGGCCGGCGTTACCGTTCTCAATGGCGATGCAGACTGCGGGAATTCCGCAAGCTGGCCAGCATTTGCGCGTCCAACCGGTAGCGCAGCAGCAGCGGAATCGCGATCAGGCAGAAGGCGGCCGGCACCAGCGACACGCCCCATTGCACCGCAGCCAGCACCGCCGGCGGCTGCACGATGCCCGGCCCGCTGCCCTTGATCAGGCCATTGGCCTCCAGCATCAGGCCGATGATGAACGGGCCCAGCGCGCCCGCCAAATTCTCGACAAAGGTGAAAACGCCGCTCATCGTGCCTTCGCGCGACTGTCCGGATTGCAGGCGATCATATTCCATCGTGTCGGGCAGCATGGCCAGCGCACACAGCAAGGTGCCGGTGGAAAAGGAACCGATCAGCACAGCGCGCACATGGAAGAAGATGGCGGCTTCTGCTGGCGTCCACAGCGCCCAGGACGCCAGGCCGGAACCATAGCAGATGATCAGCCCGATATAGGCATTGCGTTTGCCAAGCCGGGCAATCAGCCAGCGATAAAGCGGCACGCTGGCCAGCCCGGCGACGCTGAAGATCAGATAATATTGGCCGATGCGGCCCGGATCCATCTTCAGCACCATGCCGAAGAAATAGGGGCTGCAGGCCAGCACCGTGGACAGCACCGCCAGCTGGCACAGCTTGACCAGGGTGAGCAGGCGGAACGGCGCGTTGCCCAGCACCTGCGCCATATCGGTGAACGGGCTGGCCAGCAGCGCCAGCGTGTTGATCGCCGGCTGGCGCTGCACGCGCGCTGGTTGCGGCAGGCTGGCGGCCCCCACAAATACCAGCAGGCACAACAGGCTGCCCGCCACGCCCAGCACAAGGCCCATGGTTTCATAGCCAGCCTGTTCGCCGCCGCTCAGCTTGATCAGCGCCGGGGCACCGGCCGAACCGGCCATCACCCCGGCCAGCAGGAAGAACACACGATAGCTCATCAGCCGGGTGCGGGCCTGATAATCGGGCGCGATATCGGGTGGCATGGCCAGATAGGGAATTGTGAACAGCGAATAGGCCGTTGAATAAAGCAGCAGCGCCGCGGTGACGAGCAGAGCCGAGGCCGCCCCGTCGACGCCCAATCTGGCCAGGTTGAAGAACAGCGCAAAACTGCCGCCCAGCGCCAGTGCGCCAATCAGCAGATAGATCCGGCGCGGCCCCCAGCGGTGCTGCGTGCGATCGCTCACCGCACCGATCAGCGGATCGATCACCCCGTCATACACCCGCGCCACCAGCAGGATGC
The DNA here is from genome assembly GCA_025458465.1 of Sandarakinorhabdus sp. Classification (GTDB taxonomy): domain Bacteria; phylum Pseudomonadota; class Alphaproteobacteria; order Sphingomonadales; family Sphingomonadaceae; genus Sandarakinorhabdus. The sequence continues at coordinate 4,210 of JALOSK010000110.1, forward strand.
TGCCCGCCAGCGCCGGCGAAAGCCCGAGGAAATTGGTCATGAAGAACAGCGCAAACAGCGCCATTGCGTTGAACAGCGCACCCGTGCCGAACGAGCCGGAGGCCCAGATCAGCTGCGCCGCCAGCCCAACCCGGGCCGGCTGGTCGCCTGCGCCATGGCTCATGCGAAGCTGACCGATTGGCCCGGCGTGGTCAGCCGGCGCAGCACATACACCCCGCCCATGCTGCCATGGTTGATCCGCATGTCGTCGTCACAATAGACCACGTCGCTGTGCAGCTTGGGCGGCTTCAGCGCGCGGCGCAGCGGCGCATCCGGTTCCAGGCCAAACTGGGCCCGCAGCATTTCGTCGCTCACGCCAGCCGGCGGCACCAGTTCCACCGCATAAAATTCCACCGAATAACGCTGCGGCGCTTCCGGCGCGATCTGATAGCGGCCCCACATGATCAGCAGGGCGCTGTGCTGATCATCGGGCGTGGTGACCGTGGTGACATTGTTGTAGTGCGCGCCGTCGACCCGGATTTCCTGATTCAGGTCGGCCACCTTGATCGGCAGATCCGGAAACGCGTTGAAGCTTTGCAGCTTCATGCTGGTCAGATGCTTGATCGGCTTGCCGGCCGTGTGCCTGGGGCCGAACTGGGCGAAATGAGACGCCCACGGCGATGCCACGAAGGCCTGATGGTCGATCGGACGCGGCGTCGGGTTCAATGGCAGCAATTGTTCGATCAGGGCATGCACACGATCGATGCCGGCATCATCATAAGTGCCATCAGGCCGGCAGTCATCGATGGCTGCCCGCAGCGCCTGTTTCAATGCCTGCACATCACCCATTTCGGCTCCCTCGCGACCGGTCGTAATGGCGGCGCCCTGTCAAACGCAACAGGGCCAGGGCGCCGCCAGTCCCCCCGGGGACCTCTGTTCCTTGGCAGCAACGCCGTACCCACAGCCATCATGCAAAGAAAATGCCGGCTTTGTCCGCACGCTGGTCAAAATACCGCCAGTTCAGGGGGCTCTGCCGAGGCTGCTGACCAGCGGCGCCAGCAGATCGGCGATCAGTTTCTGACGCGCGGCCTCCCGGGCCACCGCCTCCTCGCCCGCGGGCAGACGGGTGTCGACGGCCGCTCGATCGAGCACGCCGGCCTGTGCCAGCAGCGTTTCCACCGTGGCCAGCCGTTCGCGCGTCACCGACAATTCGCCGGCCAGCGTCACCACGGCGCGCAGCAGATGATCGGTGATGGGATCATCGAAAAAACCGACATGCCGGTCGCCCGGGCGCGGCCCGGCCGGCAAGCCGGCAGCATCATGTTGATCAGCGTTCATCAGGGTTTGCGTCCGCCAAAGAAGAAATAACTCGCCGGCCCGGTCTGCTCATAACGGGCAAAGCTGCTGCCCTGGTCAAAGCCGGCCCGCACCAGTTCGGCGGCCATGTCAAGCTCGGCAAAGCCGGTCCAGAACGGCTCGCCATTGTGGCGCACCTGCCAGTGATTGGTCACCTGCTTGATCAGCGGCATGTGGTGCGGCTGGTAGGGCACATCCAGATGCAGCACGAGCCCGCCCGGCCGCAGCAGGCGCCAGCATTCGCGCAGGATGTCGTGCACCTGCGCCGCCGTGGTTTCGTGGAACATGATGATCGAAACGATCAGATCGACACTGGCATCCGGCAGCGTGGTCGCGCCGGCATCCATTTCCGCAAAATGCACGGCAACGCCGGCCTGTTCGGCCTGGGCATGCGCATAGCGGATGAAGGGCCGGGCAACGTCGATGCCGGTCACCTGTGCCTGCGGCCATTCGCGCTTGTAGGCCAGGGTTTCCTCGCCGGTGCCGCAGCCCATGTCGAGAATGGCGGCCGGTTCAAGATCGGGCGCATAACGGCGGGCAACCGAAGCGACGAAACGGCCCATGGCATCGCTGGCCGGCGGACCGGCCGCGCTCATGCCCTTGGCCTTGCGATACAGCTCGATGGTGCCGGCATAGTTCAGCGCCGCTTCAACATCATCGGCCCGGCGTTCGCGCCAATAGCCGCCGGGCTGGCGGTGGATTTCGGTGGTGGCGACCGGCGCCTTGACCAGCAATGTGTCGCTCAGGGCCATGCTGCCCTGCCGCTCGGGCGCATTGGCCAGGGCGGCAAAGGCGGCCACCTGGCCATCGATGGTGCGATCGGTGGTGCGCTGCACCGCATCCCACATCATGTTCTGGCTGTGGAAGGTGAGCGATGCCCACAGGCGGTACAGCGGATGCGGTTCCAGCACGGCTGCCGCCTGCGCGCGGGTTTCCGGCGGCGCTGCCGCGCTTGCCCGTTCGAAAACCGGTGCCAGCGCCGTTTCCACATCGAAGTTCACA
>JALOSK010000111.1 GCA_025458465.1 Sandarakinorhabdus sp.
GCGCACGATCGGGCTGTTCTTGCCGGCGCGATACAGCGTCTGCTTGATGGCGATCACATCGGGATCGGCGGCGGCCTGGCGCAGGAAGGCCAGCACCACCTCGAAACTCTCGTAGGGGTGGTGCACCACCAGATCCTTGGCGCGGATGGCGGCAAAGCAGTCGCCGCCATGTTCGCGGATGCGCTCCGGAAAACGCGGCGTGTGCGGATCGAACTTCAGATCCGGCCGGTCTTCCTCCACCAGCAGCGCCAGATCGTTGATGCCCAGAACGCCCTCCACCAGGATGGTGTCGCGGTCGTCCACGCCAAGCTGGCTCTTCACCAGACTGAGCAGGCCGGGCGGGCTGGATTCCTCCATGGCAAGGTGGATCACCTCGCCGCGCCGGCGGCGCTTCAGCGCCGTCTGGTAGAAGCGCACCAGATCTTCGGCCTCTTCCTCCACCTCGATATCGGAATCGCGGATGACGCGGAACGCGCCGCCACCAACAAGATCATAACCGGGGAACAACTGGCCGAAAAACGCGCGGATGGTGTTTTCAAGGGAAATCCAGCGCGCCCCGCGCCCGGCGGCGCCCGGCAGGCGGATGAAACGCGGCAGCATCGCCGGCAGCATCAACAGCGCGCGCAGCAGTTCCTCGTCCGACTGGCGGCGCAATTCCAGGATCAGCGAGAAGCCCTTGTTGGGGATGAACGGGAACGGGTGCGCCGGATCGATGGCCTGCGGGGTGAGCACCGGGAAGATCTGATCGAGAAAATGCGCCTCCAGCCACTGGCGTTCGGATTTCGTCAGCTTCTCGGCGGTGATCACGTGGAATTCGGCGCGCGCCAGTTCCTTCAGCAGCAGCGCCCACACCCGCTGCTGTTCCTCCATCAGCTGATCGGCCTTGTCGGCAATGGCCAGCAGCTGCTGCGCCGGGGTCAGGCCTTCCGGGCTCAATGTTTCGATGTTGGCCCGCACCTGGCCACGCAGGCCGGCCACGCGCACCATGAAGAATTCATCGAGATTGTTGCCCGAAATCGACAGGAAGCGCAGCCGTTCCAGCAGCGGATGGGCACGGTTCATGGCTTCGGCCAGCACACGATCGTTGAACGACAGCCACGACAGTTCGCGGTTGAAATAGCGTTCCGCGGGCGGAAGCTGGGGAAGCGCGACAGGAGCCATGCCTCTCTCTAGCCGATTGGCGCGCCGGGCTTAAGCCCTTCCCGGCAGCGACCGCCCGCTTTTTCAGAACAGGCTGAACTGGCCATCGATCACTTCGCGGGCCAGCGGGATGGTGACAGGGCGGCGGCGCGCCAGGGATGCCGCATCCAGCGCCGCCACCACATCGCGGGCGGCTGCCAGGCTGCGTTCGATGCGCACCACCAGCCAGCGCACCAGATCATCCCCCACACGGATGCCGCGTTCGGCAAACAATTTTACGATCACTGCCGCCAGCAGTTCATCATCGGGATCGCCCAGCCGCACCAGCGGCGTGGCCGCCAGCCGGCTGGCCAGATCGGGCAGGCCATGCCCCCAATCGCGCGGCATGCGGCGGCTGGTCAGCAGCAGCGGGTGATCACGGGTGGCGGCATTCCAGGCATGGAACAGGCGTTCCGGATCGGCTGCATCGGCATTCTCGATCACATCGGCGGCATGGCTGGCGGCGAACCACGCCGCCAGATGCGACTTGCCGCTGCCTTCCTCGCCCACCAGCAACGTGACGGGCACCGGCCACAAGGCCGGGGAGGCCAGCCAGGCTGCCGCTTCACGATTGGCATCGGTGATGGCCAGCCGCGCCGGGGCCAGATCGGCCGGCCAGGCCAAGGGCAGCGCCGGCTCGGGGTTGGCGGTCATTTCGGTGCGGGCGGCGGCGATGGCTGGGATGCCGGGGGGGCTTGCGATGGCAAAGGGGCCGGCACGGCTGGCGCTGCCGGATCGGGCTCGGGTGGCGGTGCCTCACCGATCAGCGGGGCATCCTCGGCCAGCGGCGCAATATCCACCGCCAGATCGGCCTCGGCCCGCAACTGCCCGGCGCGCAGGGCATCGGCATACAGCGCATCGATCCGGCGCACGCCTTCGTCCATCAGGCCGGGCAACCCGTCCTCGCTGCGCACGATCAGCGCAAAACGGCCCAGTTCGGTGCCGTCGGGCCCGTGCCGGGCAATGAACAGGCCACGAATCGGGCCGCCCGGGAAACTGCGGGACAGTTGCGCTTCGGCCAGCAGCACGTCCACCGTGTCGAACCGGGCCATGATCGTGCGCCAGCCACCACGGTCACTGCGCCGGGCCTGCCACGAACTCAGCCACAGATTGTCGCCCGCCGTGCCGGCCGGCAGCACATAATCGATCGGCGTCACGTTCCCGCGATAGCGCACCCAGGCATCGCGCCAGGCGGTGCGTTCCTGCGTGATGGCCGCCGTGCCGCCATCGATCTGCAGGGGCAACAGCAGCATCGGCGGCGATTGCAGCAGCGCCGCCCCGCCGCCCAGCCAATCGGCGGCACGGCTGCGATCGAACACCACGCCCAGCCTGGCGATATAGCGATTGGCCGAAAACCGCTCCCCCTGGCTTTCGATGCCGGCCACCATCTGATCGATCTGCCCATCCGACAGCCGCGGCGCTTCGGCTTCGGGCCGCCCGGTGAGGCGCGACCACAGCTGCGGCCAGGCCTTGCGCTGGGCCTGTGTCCACGCGATGCGGCGGGCGTCATCCACGCTTTTGGCCGTCACATCCACGGCGATGCTGCCCACGGCATAGGCGCTGCTGCCGCCGCCCTTGTCGGTGGGCGCCGGCACCTCTGCACGCTTCGTCGCCTGCTGCGCCACGGCGGCAGCCGCCAGAACGGCAAGGGGAACAAGGAACAGGCGCGATTTCACAGCGGCTGTTTACGGCCCCACAGGCCCCTTTGCCAACCCGCAGGCGCTGGCATATCGCGCGCTTTGCCATTATGGCGCTGCCCATGACGGAAAAGCGCCCCCTCACCTATGCTCCAATGACGTACAAGGATGCCGGCGTTGACATCGCCGCCGGCAATGCGCTGGTGAAGGCCATCGCGCCGCTGGCCCGGGCCACGGCGCGCCCCGGTGCCGATGCCGAACTGGGCGGCTTTGGCGGCTTCTTCGATCCGAAAGCAGCGGGTTACAAGGATCCGTTGCTGGTCGCCGCCAATGATGGCGTGGGCACCAAGCTGAAGCTGGCCATCGATACCGGCCGGCACGATACGGTGGGCATCGATCTGGTGGCCATGTGCGTCAACGATCTGATCGTGCAGGGCGCAGAGCCTCTGTTTTTCCTCGATTATTTCGCCACCGGCAAGCTGGAGAACGGTGTGGCGGCGCGCGTGGTGGCCGGCATTGCCGATGGCTGCCGGCAGGCTGGCTGCGCGCTGATCGGCGGCGAGACGGCGGAAATGCCCGGCATGTATGCGCCCGGCGATTATGATCTGGCCGGCTTTGCCGTGGGCGCTGTCGAACGCGGCGAGCAGTTGACCGGCGCGGATGTGGCGCCCGGCCAGTTGCTGATCGGCATTGCCTCTTCCGGCGCGCACAGCAACGGCTATTCCCTCATCCGCCGCATCCTGGCGCAGGCCGGTGACGATCTGGCCGCCCCTGCCCCGTTCGATGCCACCCGCAGCCTCGCCGAAGCCCTGCTGGAACCCACCCGCATCTATGTGAAGCCGCTGCTGCCGCTGATCCGCGGCGGGCACATCAAGGCGCTGGCCCACATCACCGGCGGCGGCTTCCTCGAAAATATCCCGCGCGTGTTGCCCGAAGGCTGCCGCGCACTGGTGGCGGCCCCGCAACTGCCGCCGCTGTTCGATTGGCTGCGTGGGCAAGGCGGCGTGGCGGCCGGCGAAATGGCGCGCACCTTCAACTGCGGCACCGGCATGGTGCTGGCGGTGGACCGCGCCGAGGCCGAGGGCGTTATCAAGGCGCTGGCCGACGCCGGCGAGCGCGCCGAGGTTGTGGGCGAGATCATCGCCGGCACCCGTGGCTGCGACGTGCACGGCGCGCCCGGCCAATGGGGCGAAGCGGCGGCGTGGACGGCCAGCCACGATGCCTGACGTTGCCCGTTCTAAGGCGCGTGTTGGCGTATTGATCTCCGGGCGCGGCAGCAACATGGCCGCGCTGCTCTATGCCAGCCGATTGGATCCGGCCTGCCCCTATGAAATCGTGGTGGTGGGCAGCAACGATCCCGATGCGGCCGGCCTCAAGCTGGCGGCGGCGGAAGGCGTGCCCACCTTCGCGCACAGCCACAAGGGTATGAAGCGCGCCGAATTTGACGCCATCATTACCCGCGAGCTGGAGGCGGCCGGCGTCACCCACGTCGCACTGGCCGGTTACATGCGGCTGCTCTCGCCGGAGTTCGTCACCCACTGGCAGGGCCGCTGCCTCAACATCCACCCCAGCCTGCTGCCCAAACACAAGGGCCTGCACACCCACGAAGCCGTGCTGGCGGCCGGCGAGGATGAGACCGGCTGCACCATCCACATCGTCACGCCGGAACTGGATGATGGCCCGATCCTTGGCCAGGCGCGCGTGCATGTGCTGCCCGGCGACACGCCCGAAACGCTGGCGACGCGCGTGCAATATGCCGAACACCAGCTCTATCCGCGGGTGCTGGCCGATTTCGTCTCGGCCGATCAACGCCCCGCCGCCCTGCTGGACCGCGTGCGCAGCCTCGCCCTGAACCTGCCGGCCGCTGCCGAGAAGCTCTCGCACGGATCACCGGGCTTCCACGTCGAAGGCGGCAAATTCTTCGCCTATTTCACCGAAAACCACCACGGCGACGGGGTGACCGCCCTGCTGCTGAAAGTCTCCGGCGTGGATGAAGCCGCCATGCGCATCGAGCAGGACCCGGACCGCTTCTTCCGCCCCAAATATTTCGGCCCCGCCGGCTGGGTGGGCATCGTGCTCACGGACGGGCCGGACTGGACCATGATCGAAGCGATGCTGAGCGCGGCCTGGCGGCTGTGCGCGCCCAAGCGGCTGGCGATGCTGCCAATTTGAACGGCGTTGGCCGCCCGAGGCCATTGCCCCCAATCTTGGCCTCGCCTATGCCGGCAAAACAGCGGCGCCGGGGTTGCATGGCGCAGAAAATTGGGGGCACCATGATGCGCACATTGATCCTGGGCGTGGCTCTGGCCAGCCTTGCGGCGCCGCCGCTTCTGGCACAGACGCCGCCAGACAGCACCACAGCCGCCAAGCCGCCGCTCAGCCTCTTCATCGACGGCAAGGGGCCCAACGGGATGAGCGATCTGCCCATGGGCGTGAAGCGCATTCCCGACAGCAATATCGTCGTGTCCGGTCACCAGAAAGGCGGCGCGCTGGGCATGTTGTTCGGCGTGGTGGGCGTAGCCATCCAGAGCGCCGCCAACACCGATGCCGGGGGCAAGCGCACGAACGACATCCAGGACGCGCTGCGTTTCGACGTGGCCGGCAAGACCAGCGAGTTGACGGCAAACATCCTGACCGAAGAGGCGTTCCGCGGCGCTTACACGCTGGCCACGGAGGAAAGCCCATCGGCTGTTTCAGTGGTGCCCTACATCGTTCTAACCTACGTGAACGAAACCGATGTGCGGCCCTACATCGTGCTGAAGACCAAGCTGGAACCCGAAGCCAGCAGCAAAAAACCCAGGACGATCAAATATTTCTGCTGCGAAGGGCCGGCCATGCCGCTGACCGGCGAAGGCAGCCTGACCGACAATAACGGCGAGAAGCTGAAGGCACTGCTCACCACGGAACTGGAAACGGCCGTCCGCATCATGCTCGCCGACCGCCACCAGCCCTTCGCGCGCAACGATGATGCCAGGCTCGACATCAACGGCTCGCTGCCCTTCGTTGGCAAGCCGCTCAAGTGGCGGGGCTGGGATCTGGGCAGCTACAAGGATTACAGGCTGATCGAGTTTCGTGGCGGCATCATGGTGTTTGGCGGCGTGCATGCCGTGGAACCGGGCGCGCTGGAAATCGCCCCATATGTGAAGAAGAAGTGACGCGCGGGCTGGATTGAAGCTCCCCGGCCAGCAAAAAGGCCGCGGCGAAGCCGCGGCCTGACGTCAGACGGGTCACGGTTGGCGGCTGATGCCGCCGCCCGCGCCCGCTGGCCGGCTTTCGTGGAGTCAGGCCACTGCGCTGCGCGCTGTGGCCAGCCCACTCAACCAACGATTTCCGTCTGCGCGAAGAAGTAGGCGATCTCGATCGCCGCGTTCTCGTCGCTGTCCGACCCGTGCACGGTGTTGGCTTCGATCGATTCGGCCAGTTCCTTGCGGATGGTGCCAGGTTCGGCGTTGGCCGGGTTGGTGGCGCCCATCACCTTGCGATAGGCCGGAACGGCATCGATGCCTTCCAGCACCTGCACCACCACAGGCCCGCTGATCATGAAGGCGACCAGTTCACCAAAGAAGCCGCGCTCGCGGTGGACGGCGTAGAAGCCTTCGGCCTGGGCTTGCGTGAGGTGCAGGCGCTTTTGCGCGACGATGCGCAGGCCGGCGGCTTCGATCGTGCGGGTGACGCCCATGGGAAATTCCATCTGTTTGGTGGGGGAAACGGGATGCGCGGGCCCCTACAGGGGGAGGCGGGAAATGGCAAGGGTGGGCGCTCCAACTCCCTCCCCCTTGCGGGGAGGGCGAGAGACGGAGCAAAGGGACGGCCCGGGGTGGGGGTTGCGGCTTAGTTACGAATAGCGCGACCCCCACCCCGGGCCGCCTTCGGCGTCTCTCGACCCTCCCCACAAGGGGGAGGGAGTTTCGTCACCCCTCGAAATTGTCCGCCACGAAGCGATCGAGCAGGCGCACGCCATAGCCGGTGGCGCCCTTGTCGTGCAGCGCGCCGGGCTTCGATGCCCACACGGTGCCAGCCACATCCAGATGCGCCCACTTCACGCCGGGCTTGATGAAGCGGCCGATGAACTGCGCCGCGGTGATGGAACCCCCTTCGCGCGGGCCGACGTTCTTGATGTCGGCAATGTCGCTGTCGATCAGCTTGTCATAGGCATCGCCGATCGGCATCCGCCACAATTTCTCGCCCACC
>JALOSK010000370.1 GCA_025458465.1 Sandarakinorhabdus sp.
GGACTTGGACAGGGCATAGGCCGTCTGCCCCGGCCACGGCACCCGATCGCCATTGATCGATCCGATGATAATGATGCGGCCATTGTCGTGCATCTGGCGCCCGGCCTCCACGCCGGCGTGATAGGGCGCGCGCACGTTGATATCGATCAGCCGGTCCACCGCATCGGGATCGAGCGTGAGCGGATCGCCCATCATCGCCACGCCGGCGTTGATCACCATGATATCGAGCGCGCCGGCCGCCGCCACCGCCGCGATCAGCTCGTCGCGGTTGGCGCTGTCGGCCTTCACCGCTGTCGCACCGGTTTCGGCTGCAACGGCCGCCGCCGCGTCTGGCGATCCGGAATAGCTGAAGATCACCTTTGCCCCTGCCGCTGCAAACTGGCGCACGATGGCCGCCCCGATGCCGCGGCTGCCGCCCAGCACCATCACCGATTTGCCGGAAAAATCGCTCATCTGCGTCAACTCCGCGTGCTGGGATTCATGCGCCGTTCTGGCAAGAACAAGGAGTATTGCCGACAAGTTCAGCCTCTCCAAGCGGGAAACGACATGTCCAAACTTCTGTTCGCCCTGCTTCTGGCTTTGGCCAGCCCGGCCAGTGCCGCCGCCATCGATGAATTCCGCGCCGGTGATTGGCCAGCTGCCGTGCGCGAGGGTCGGGCGGAGAACACGGTGGAAGGCCTGGTGCTGGCCGGCCGCGCCCAACTGGCGATCGCTGGCTACCAGGCAACGGACAAGACTCGCGCTCTGGCCATCGTCGCGGCAGCGGAGAAGGATTTCGATGCCGCCCTCGTCCGCGCGCCGGGCAGCGTTGACGCCCAACTGCAAAAGGCCATCGCCATTGCCTATCGTGCGCAGCTGACGCGCGGCATCGGCCTCGCCAAGGAAACCCGCCGCCGTTTCGAAGCCATCCGTGCTGCCCATCCGGACAACAGCCTGGTGTGGGGCGCTTTGGGCGGCTGGCACGGTGGCGCGGTCGCCACCGTCGGCAGCTTCCTTGCCGGCACGGCCCTGGGCGCGAAGAAATCCGAGATGGAGCGTTGCTACGCGCAGGCGCTGAAGCTGGCGCCCGGCCTGCCCTCCACCCGCGTCTTCTTCGCCATCACCCTGCTTGATCTGGATGCCGGCAACGCCACCCGCGCCGCCGGGTTGTTGAAGGGACTGGAGAATCTTCCCGCGCACGACGGGTTTGAAGCCCTGCTGAAGCGCCAGGGTCTTGAACTCGCCGCCGTGCTCGCAAAGGGCGATGCATTGGCGGCGCAGGCGACGGCGCGCAGGCTGAAGGCGTTCAGTCGGATTGCGTGAAGAAAAAGGAGATGCTTCCGGCGGGCGGGCAGGGTCGCACAGCCTCAGGCCCTGCCCGCCGGAGGCTTCTTCAGGTTGCCCGCTTGGCCTTCTCTTCCAGCCCCGACACACCCTCGCGGCGTTCAAGCTCGGCGCGCACATCGTCGAAGGTCAGCCCGGCGTCGGCCAGCAGCACGGCCAGGTGGAACATCAGATCGGCGCCTTCCGACACCAGGCCGGCGCGGTCGCCGCTGATGGCGGCGATCACCACCTCCACGGCTTCCTCGCCCAGTTTCTGCGCCATCTTGGGCCGGCCCTTGGCCCGGCCCTTGGCGGTGAGCTTGGCAACGTAGGATGTGGCCGGGTCGCCGCTTCGCCGTTCGATGATGGTGGCGAGCAGCTGATCAAAGCGGTCCATGAAACACCTCCCGCACCGGCAGGCCGGCGTTGGCGAGTGCCGCGCGCGCTTCGCCGATGGTCACTTCGCCGAAGTGGAAGATGGACGCGGCCAGCACCGCCGAAGCATGGCCGTCGCGCACTCCGCTGACAAGATCGGCGACGTTGCCCACCCCGCCAGATGCGACGACGGGGACCGGCACGGCATCGGCGATGGTGCGGGTGAGCGCAAGGTCATACCCGGCCTTGGTGCCATCGCGGTCCATGGAGGTGAGCAATATCTCGCCCGCGCCCAGCTTCGCGGCTTCGATGGCATAGGCCACCGCATCAATGCCCGTCGCCTTGCGGCCACCGTGGGTGAAGATTTCCCATTTGCCGGGCGCGACGGCCTTGGCATCCACCGCCACTACCACGCATTGTTCGCCAAAGCGCATGGCCAGTTCGCCGATCAGCGCGGGCCGCACGACGGCGGCGCTGTTCACGGCCACCTTGTCCGCCCCGGCCAGCAGCAGCGCGCGGGCATCCTCCACCGACCGCACCCCGCCGCCGACCATGAAGCACTGGTCGGCGGTGCGCTCCACGATGTCGAGCAGGGTACCGCGATTTTCATGGCTGGCCGTGATGTCGAGGAAGCACAGTTCATCCGCGCCGGCCGCATCATAGGCGGCGGCGGCCTGCACCGGATCGCCGGCATCGCGCAGGGCGACGAAGTTGACGCCCTTCACGACGCGGCCATTGGCGACATCGAGGCAGGGGATGATGCGGACCGCGAGCGTCATTGCGCGACCTTGATGGCTTCGGCCAGGTCGAGCCTGCCATCATAGAGCGCCCGGCCGGTGATGACCCCTTCGATGCCGGGCTTGCCCACAAGCGCGTGGATATCGGCGATGGAGGCGACGCCGCCCGAGGCGATCACCGGCAGGCTGGTCGCGGCGGCCAGCGCC
>JALOSK010000112.1 GCA_025458465.1 Sandarakinorhabdus sp.
GGCACCCACGGCGGGCGCGGCCAGCACGCCTTCACCCACATCATGCAGCGGCGTTGCCACCACCAGGATCTCGGGATCGGCCGGGCCATCGTCGCGCGCGCCGGCCAGCGCCAAGCCGGCCATTGTGGCCAGCAGCAGCCAACCGGCCTGTGCGATCGTCCCCATCCGCAACATCTCCTTTTGCCACAAGGATAGTCAGCCGACGGGCGGGCCGCGATTATACTTTCGGGGGAACGGCACGCCGGCAGCGCCGCATTGCCTCAGTGACTTTACGGGGCTTGACTTGCGGGCGCGCTACGGCTCACTTGTCCGGACAAATTGTCGGGAGCCGCTCTGCGATGTCTGATCTGCCGCCACCCTATACGGCGTTGACCCGTCACCCGATGCTGCCGCGCACCAGCCATGATGAGGCGGCGCGGTTCAATTTCCTCACCCACCTCAATCGCTATCTGTCGGGCACGCTGGGGCCGGGCAACCGGCTGGCCTATGATACGCGGGTGCTGCCGGCCTTCCGTGCCGAACATGGCCGCGATCCCGGGCATCGTTACGAGATTCGTGACGCGATGAACCAGGATCCGTTCCACCGCATGTGGAGCGCGCTGAAGCGCAATTCGATGGAAATGCGCCAGCACAATGGCCGGCAGACGGTGTTGCGGCAGCTGGACGAGCTCGATGCGTTGGCCCGCCAGTTCAACGAACATTCGGGCCAGCTTGAGCTTGATCCGGCTGTTGAACAGCCCGATTATCAGACGGCGGTCGATATCCACTGCCAGCCCGGCGGCTATCACAGCGAGGAACGGCCCGGCGACGTGTCGGCCGGGGCCAATTATGATGTCGGCATCTTTGCCACCACCGGCGGCGCGCTGGGCGGCCTCAATGATGGCGGCGGCCAGGCGGTGGTGGCCTGGGCAAAAAGGGAGCGGCCGGACTGGCAGCCGCGCCGCATTCTCGATGTGGGCGCCACCGTCGGCCACAATGCCGTGCCGATCGCGCTGGCCTATCCGGATGCCGAGGTGATCGCCATCGACACTGCCGGGCCGTCGCTGCGCTATGGCGCGGCGCGGGCGGCCGGGCTGGGGGCGAAGAATATCCGGTTCGTGCAGGCCAATGGCGAGGATCTGTCGCGCTTTCCGGACAATCATTTCGACTGGGTGCAGACGACGATGTTCCTGCACGAACTGTCGGCCACATCCATGCCGAAGCTGCTGGTCGAGTGCCACCGCGTGCTGAAACCGGGCGGGCTGATCCTGCATGTCGAGCAGCCGCAATATTCCGATGCCATGCCGCTGTTCGAGCAGTTCATGCGCGACTGGGACGCGTTCAACAACAACGAGCCGTTCTGGAGCGCCATGCACGGCCAGGATTTGAAGGACGTGATGGCCAGGGCCGGCTTCCCCAGGGACAGCCAATTCGTGGTGGGCGTGCGCGCCGTGGTGGATCGCTCCATCTTCCCGGCGGCGGAAAGCGAAGAGCAGGAAGATTATGGCCGCGCCGCAGTGTGGAACGCCTATGGCGCCTGGAAACCGGCCGAAGCAAAGGGCTTTGGGGAGCTGGCAGCGTGACCGAAGGCGTGGACTGGATTGCCCGCGCCGGCACCAAGGCCAAGGGCCGCCGCCCGGCCTATTTCGACGATCCCGCCATCGACCGGCTGCTCAGCCTGGCCATGGCGCTGACCGCTGAGGTGAGCGTGTTGCGCGAACGGCTCGACACGGTGGAACGGCTGCTCGAGGCCAAGGGCGGCCTCAGCCGCGCCGAGATCGAGGCCTATGCCCCCGACCGCGGCGCTGGCGAAGAGCGCGGCGAGGCCACGCGCGCTTTCATCGCGCGGGTGATGCGTGGTTTCCAGCAGGACGTGGAGGCGATGGCCAATCCTGATCCGCCGATCATGGACCTGGTGGAGCGGTTCGCGAAGGAATAGCGGGCCGCAACGTCTCGACGAGGGGGAGGGGCGATGGACATCGAACCGGTGCTGCTGCTGCGCTGGCTGCACATCATCTGCATGGTCTATTGGCTGGGCGGTGAATGGGGCGTGTTTCAGACCAGTTACAACGTCACCAATCCGCGCCTGCCGCTCGACGAGCGCCGCCGGCACATGGAAACCGCCTATCGCATCGACATATTGGCGCGCACCGGCATCATCCTGCTGCTGCCGCTTGGCCTGCACATGGGCAATATCTATGGTCTGCAGCCCTATGGCGGCGGCTGGATGACAGCGATGTGGGTGGCGGTGGCGGCCTGGATGGCGCTGTGCTGGGCAGCCTTCTTCACGCGTGAGACCGATACCGGCATCCTGTTGACCAGGATTGATGAATGGGTGCGTTTCATCCTGATCCCGCTGATCTTCGTGGTCGGCATTTCCAGCCTGCTGGGCCACGGCCCGCTGGAAGCCGGCGAGGGCAATCGCTGGTATGCCAGCAAGCTGACGCTCTATGGCTTTGCCTTGTGCATCGGCCTTGGCCTCCGCTTCGTCATGCGGGCGTGGACGGTGCGGTTCCGCCGCCTCGCCATGGGGCCGAATCCTGCCGAAGAAGCGGCGCTGACCCGTGAGATCGGCTGGGCGCGGATCATGGCCTATGTCTACTGGATCACCATTTCCGGCATCTGTTTCCTGGGGACGGTGAAGCCGTTCTGATCACTTCAAAATCTGGTTCATCTCGACCAATATGCCGTCGGGATCGAAGAAGTTGCAGCCCATCACCCTGATCTCGGGTCCGCCGTTGCGCCCGGGATAGACCTGCAGGCGCGGTTCCGAGGTGAAATGCACACCGGGCACGCTCTTGGCGGCCTTGCAGCGGCCTTCGACATCATCAGTGTTCATCACCAGCACGACGCCGCCTGGGCCCATGCGCTTGGGATAGGCCTTGGCCTTCAGCGTGGGCTTGGTCCACTGCATCAGGCCGATCCAGCCCACCCAGGGATCGTTCGAATTCAGCAGCACCAGCCGCGCCTTGGCCCCCGGCGGCCCGGCAGGCAGGGCGACGCCGCTGGTTTCCACCACCGTGTCATAGTTCACCTGCATGCCAACCACGTCGCGGTAGAGCTTCAGGCTGGCCTCCATGTCGCGCACGATGATGGTGGCGCGGCGCACATCCGTAGGCAGCCTCTCCTTGGGTTTGTCGACGCCCGGCGCCGTTTGGGCGGCGGCAGCGCTGGCCAACAGGCCAAGCGCAATCACGAGAGATTTCATCGGCTTTCCTCCACGACACCGCTGGCAATCAATGCGGCGATCTGATCGTCATCATAGCCCAGTGCAGCCAGGACGGAGCGGCTCTGCTCGCCGGGCTTGGCCAGGGTCTGCGCGGCGCCGGGGCGGCCGCCGGCCATCTCCAGCGGGATTGTCGGCAATTTTGTGGTCTTGCCATCATCCAGCGTCACCGGTTCCAGGCCGCCCTGATTCAGGTGCGGATCGTCGAACAACTCTTCGGGCTTGCCGATCGGCGCAAAGGGCATGCCGGTGCCGTCCAGCTTTTCCACCACCTCGGCGCGCGTCATGCCGGCGACAAGCGTGCGGATGCTGGGCAGGATGCGATCCCGCGCCAGCACGCGCTGGTTGTTCTTGCGCAGGTTTTCATCCGCCCACAGTTCGTCCAGCCCGAACAGCGCGCAGAATTTCTCCCACAGCGCATCCGTCACCACGCCGATGAACACCGGCTCGTCCTTCGTCTCGAACACATCATAGATGGCCCAGGCGGAAACCCGCGCCGGCATCGGGGCGGCGGGTTTGCCCGTCACCGCGAACTGCGCCATGTGCTGGCCGACCAGATAGGCGGTGGTTTCAAACAGGCTGGCCACCACCTTCTGGCCCCTGCCGGTTGCCCCACGCTGATGCAGGGCCGACAGGATCCCGATCACCCCGAACATGCCGCCGGTCACATCGATCACGCTGGCCCCGGCGCGCAGCGGCTTGCCGGGCGGCCCGGTCATATAGGCCAGCCCGCCCATCATCTGCGCCACTTCATCCAGCGCGGTGCGCTGTTCATAAGGCCCGGGCAGGAAGCCCTTTTCACTGCAGTAAATGAGGCCGGGGTTGCTGGCGGCCATGGCGTCATAGCCCAGGCCAAGCCGGTCCAGCGCACCGGGGCGGAAATTTTCCACCAGGACATCCGCGCCAGCGATCAGATCGCGCGCCACCGCCAATCCGGCCTCCGCTTTCAGATCAAGGCAGATGCTGCGTTTGCCGCGATTGTACATCGGGTAATAGCCCGCGCCTGATCCCAGCAGCCGCCGCGTCTGATCGCCGCCGATGGGTTCCACCCGCACCACATCGGCGCCCAGCCCGGCCAATATATGCCCGACCGTGGGACCCATCACCATGTGGGTGAATTCGATGACCTTCAGGCCTTTGAGCGGGGTGGGGGCGGTCATTTGGCAAGGCGGTCCTTGTAGTCGAGCATCGGCCCGGCATCGGGTGTGAAGCCATAGAGCGGTTCGCCCGGCAGCGCTTCGGCCAGGATGGCGCGCACGCCAAGCAGCCGCTCAAGATCAATGCCGGTTTCCAGCCCCATGCTGTTCAGCATCAGCACCAGATCCTCGGTGACAAGATTGCCCGAAGCACCCGGCGCAAACGGGCAGCCGCCCAGCCCGCCGAGCGAGGCATCCAGCGTGGTGATACCCTCTTCAAGGCCGGCCAGCGCATTGGCCAATCCCAGCCCGCGCGTGTTGTGGAGGTGCAATGTGGTCAGCCGGTTGCCCACTTCGGCGCGGACGGCACGGACGAGGCGCTTGACCTGGGCCGGATCGGCATAACCGGTGGTATCGGACAGGCTGAACTCCTGCGCGCCGGCTTCGGCCGCGGCGGCGGCGAGGCGCACGACGGTGGCTTCCGGCACCGCACCTTCCATCGTGCAGCCAAAGGCGGTGGACAGGCCAACGGCGAAATGCACGCCTGCCGCCCTGGCGATGGCGGCGACGTCTGCAATCTCGGCCAGCATCTCGGCGTGGGATTTGCGGACATTTTTCAGGCTGTGCGTCTCGCTCATCGAGAAGGGGATGGACAAGCCGTGCACGCCAGCAGCCACAGCGCGCGCCGCGCCCCTGGCGTTGGGCACCAGCGCGACGACGTTGAGGCCGGGGATCGTCCGCGCAAAGGCCACCAGTTCCTCCGTATCGGCCATCTGCGGCAGCAGCGCCGGCGGCACGAAGCTGCCAACCTCGATCTCCTTCACGCCGGCCGCGGCCTCGGCGGCAATCCAGGCCTTCTTGGCGGCGAGTGGCATCACCCGGCTGATCGATTGCAGGCCATCACGCGGGCCGACTTCGGAGACGAGGATCATGGTTTTGCCCCTCCGAGGCCCCTCCGCCTCGCTTTGCTCGGCACCTCCCCAAACGAGTTTGGGGAGGATCGTCCCGCTCGCTCCTCCCCAATCTTTGATTGGGGAGGAGGACCGTCCGCAGGACGGTGGAGGGGCACTTGCCCGTGTGCCGCCGCCACGATCGTTTCCACCGCCCGGCCCACGTCCTCCAGCACATAGTCTGCCGGCAGCCGCAATGTGCCAATCCCTTGCGCCGCCAGCCAGGCGTCGCGCGCGTCATCATGGCCGGCGCGCGGATTGTGGCTGGCACCGTCAATCTCCACGCACAGGCGGGCGGCGGGGCAGTAGAAATCGAGTATGTAGGGCCCGGCCGGGTGCTGGCGGCGGAATTTCAGGCCGGCGGGGCGGGTGCGGAGGGCTTGCCAGAGTTGGAGTTCGGGCAGGGACATGGCGCTGCGCAAGGCGCGGGCGCGTTTGACGGTGCGAGCAGGCTTCGACGGTGGGCGCGCCGCCCCTCCGTCGCCTGCGGCGCCACCTCCCCAATCGGAGATTGGGGAGGACCGGTTTTCTTGATCCTCCCCAAACTTGTTTGGGGAGGTGCCGAGCGCAGCGAGGCGGAGGGGCAGATACACCCACGGCCGCGCCCTCCGGTCGGCGGCCTCCCACGCATCAATCGCATCCCGTGATTTCAGCGTCAGCGCAATCACGTCCAGCCCTTCCAGCAGCATCTGCTTCGCTTCGGGATCAATGGCGAACTGCTGGCCGTTCACCGTCTGCGCGGCCAGATCGATGTGGAGCGTTGCCCATGCGAACGCGGCGGCGGGCAGTTCGATGGCCAGCAGGCCATTGCGAATACAATTGGCCTTGAAGATCGGGGCGAAACTGGCGGCGATGACGGCGCGGATGCCCCATTCAGCGAGGGCCCACACGGCATGTTCGCGGCTCGATCCGCAGCCGAAGTTCGTGCCGCCCAGCAGGATCTGCGCCCCAGCGGCGCGGGGATCGTTGAGGGGGAAGCCGGGGTCAGGCGTACGCGCGTCCACATCCGTGTAACGCCACGGCGCGAACAGGCCATCGGCCAGCCCGGTGCGCCCGGTCGAGCGCATTTCCCGGCTCGGGATGATCGCATCGGTATCGACATTG
>JALOSK010000113.1 GCA_025458465.1 Sandarakinorhabdus sp.
CGCCTTGGTCAGCTCATACAGGCGCTGGATGGCCTTCTGCGGCAGCAGCGCCTCCCCCTTCTGTTCGAAGCCAAACGAATTGCGCGCGCGCCAGCCGGCAATCTGTTCCCACCACGCCTTCTGATCGGCTGCGCGATGACCGCGCGCGCGCCAGACCTTGAGCATATCCTCCATCACGCTGCCAACATCGCCCTGGATGGCCAGATCAACCCGCACCGTCTTGTTGAAGCTGGAGCGATCGATATCGACATGGATCTTGCGACTGCCCGGGCTGAACGCATCCAGCCGGCCGGTGACGCGATCATCAAAGCGGGCGCCAAGGCAGACCATCAGGTCGCACTTGTTCATCGCCATGTTGGCTTCATAGCTGCCGTGCATGCCCAGCATGCCGAGGAACTGCGGATGTTCGGCCGGGAAGCAGCCCAGCCCCATCAGCGTGCTGGTGACCGGCGCGCCGCATGCCTTGGCCAGATCGCGCAGCAACTGGCTGGCGATGGGGCCGGAGTTGATGATGCCGCCACCGGTATACAGGATCGGGCGTTCAGCCGCGGCCAGCATGTCCACCGCCGCCTCGATGCTGGCCAGATCGCCCTTCACCTGCGGCTTGTAGGTCTTGTGCGCGATGGTGCCCGGCTTTTCATAGCGGGCCTTCATGATCTGCACGTCCTTGGGGATATCGATCACCACCGGGCCGGGCCGGCCGGACCGCGCGATATAGAAGGCCTCGTGCAGCACCGGCCCCAGCCGCGCCGTCTCCTTCACCAGATAATTATGCTTTGAACAGTGGCGCGTGATGCCCACCGTGTCACATTCCTGGAAGGCATCGGTGCCGATGAGATGTGTCGGCACCTGCCCGGTGAGCACCACCAGCGGAATCGAATCCATCAGCGCATCGGTGATGCCGGTCACGGCATTGGTGGCGCCGGGGCCGGAGGTGACCAGCACCACGCCCACCTTGCCGCTGCTGCGCGCATAACCTTCGGCAGCGTGGACGGCCGCCTGTTCATGGCGCACCAGAATGTGGCGGATGCGGCTCTGCTTGAACAACGCGTCATAGATCGGCAGCACGGCCCCGCCGGGATAGCCGAAAACAACCTCCACCCCCAGATCGGTGAGGGCCTGCACAACGATTTCGGCGCCGGTCACTTCCGTGCCCATGATCTTCATCCCAAGCAAAGCGTCCGCACCCATGCGGAGCGCCGCTGTTATGGGAAAGAAATTGGCCGGTCAAGCATGTTTTGCGCAATTTTCATGCGCATTCGCCAGTCACGAGGTAACTTCTGGCAACCCCAGCTTGTGAGCCGGCTTGCGTGGCCGGAACGCCATGCCCAACACCAGCAAACCCACGATACCGGCAACCGCAGCCGGCGGCATACTCTCATTGTCGCGGGGACCAGTGCTGGCAGCCTGGCCGGCAGGTGCAGCGCAGGCCCCGTTGCCGCCATCCGCCGTCAGACAGAGCGCGCTGTCCACCGCCGCCGGGGCGGCCGGCGCAACCATCGGCGTTTCAATCAGCCGCGCCGCATTGGCCACACCCACCGGCGTGACCGCAAACAGACCCACCACCGCAACAAACGCGATTCGCATCGCAACGCCTCCACCTGAACTCGACACCGCTCCAACCACAACTTGGTTAACGTGGCGTGACAGTGGCGGGCGGCGATGGTGGCAAAATGCCCACCGGCCGGCCAGAAACGCAAGGGGCGCGGCGGTGCCAACGCACCGCCGCGCCCCCGGCTTTGTGCAGCAACGATCAGACGGCGGCGACGCGACGGCGGCGCAAGGCGGCGCCCACCAGGCCAAAACCCGAGATCAGCATCAGCCAGCTTGCCGGTTCCGGCACGCCCAGCGGCGATGGTGGGATCACCACATCGGCCGGATCGGTGGTGAAGATGGCAAACGCCCGATCAATCACGATGTCCTTGGCCGGCGAACCGTTGGAATTGTACACCAACGCCGTTTCGTAAAAGCCGGTCCTCACGATCTGGCCGACGCCCGAGGCATAGAACCAGTTCCGCCCGGTCGATTGAGCGGTGATGTTCGTGAAGGCCACCGGAATGCCGAGGATCGTGACCTGCAGGCTGGCATTGTTGGGGTTCGCGAGGCCATTGGCCGGCAGATAGAAGCTGAAGCCCACCCGATAATTGCCCGGCGTCAACCGCGTGAGCTGGAACAGGGTTTCGTTGACCGATTGATCCCCCACGAAATAGGCGCCGAAATTGCCCACTGCATCCGGGCTGGCCGAAATCGCGTTGTCTGGCGCCACGGCTTCGCCAAACGCACCGTTGGGATAGCTGGCCCCGCTGTTGTAACCGATCACGCTGGCCGGCGTGTTCGATCCGCCACCCGCCGGCGTGTTGCGCTTGGACCAGCCGTGAAAGCTGTTCACCCCCGGCGCGCCAGCGGCTTCGAAGCTGCCATTGATGATGAGATTGGTCACCGCCGCAGCCGGCGACGCTGCCAGCAGACTGGCAGCAAGAAATGCGCGAAACATGAAAGACCCCCAAACGCAAAGACACGCAGCCCTCGCTGGCTGCGTCCAATTCAGTGCAGGAATCGTGCCAGATCGGACTTTTCGCGATTCTCAGGCGCTTGGCCACAGATGCAAAATGCAACCTGTAAACAAGGCCGACAGTGATCATGATTTTTATTGCAAATTGAAAAGCTTGTCGATCCGTTGCCAATCAGGAAACTGGTTGCGCATCCAGGTCTGCTGGCGCTTCTGATACTGGCGGGTGACGATCAGCGCCTGCGCCATCGCCTCTGCCAGCGGCGCCTCACCGGCCAGGTGCGCGGCCAGTTGCGGCACTGCCAGCGCCTTCATCACCGGCGCATCGGCCGGCAGGTGCAGCGCCAGCAGCGCCGCCACTTCATCCAGCGCGCCGGCCGCCAGCATCGCCATCAACCGGGTTTCGGCACGCGCGTTCAGTTCAGGGCGCGGGCGATCAATCACGAAGCCCTGCACCGCCGCTTCGCCCAGCCCGCCTTCCCGGTGCTGCTGCCAATGGGCCAGCGGCCGCCCGGTGGCGCGCACCACCTCCAGCGCGCGCAGCGTGCGTTGCCGATCTGCCGGCATCAGCCGGGCGGCGGCTTGCGGGTCTTCGGCTTCCAGCGCGGCGCGCGCCGCGGCCGTGTCCAGCGACCGCACCGCGCTGCGCACATCATCCGGAATGGCCGGCACCGGCGCCAACCCGTTGATCAATGCCGCCAGATACAGGCCGGTGCCGCCAACGATGATCGGATGCAGGCCATCACGGCGGGCAGCCGCGATGGCGGCCTTCGCCATTTCGGCCCAGCGCGCGGCCGAACACACATCGTCGCCGGCCAGCACGCCATAGAGCCGGTGTGGCACGGCGGCTTCCTCTGCCAGCGATGGCCGCGCCGTGACGATGGCCAGATCGCGATACATCTGGCTGGCATCGGCATTGATGATCACGCCGCCCACCCGCGCCGCCAGTTGGAGCGCCAGCGCGGACTTGCCGCCGGCCGTCGGCCCTGTCAGGACGATCACCCGTTCAGGATCGAGGTTTATGTCAGACGCGCTCATCATCACCCTGGTTGCCGAAGGCGCCTTGTCACCCGGCGACGTGTCGGCCGCAAGCGATGTCGTGCGCGGGGTGAGAGCGCAGCCGGTGGCGCAAAGCTGGCTGGAAGCCGGCGACGCCTTCGACATATTGGCGCGCGGCGATGCCAAAACCGTGCGCGCCGCCCTGGAAGAGGCGCTGCCAGCGGTGGACATCATCGTGCAGCCCGGCACCGCCCCGCGCCGCAAGCGGCTGATCGTGGCGGACATGGATTCCACCATGATCCAATGCGAATGTATCGATGAACTGGCCGATTATGCCGGCATCAAGGCGGAAGTGGCCGCCATCACCGAAGCCGCGATGCGCGGCGAACTGGATTTTGCCGGCGCCCTGAAGGCCCGCGTCGCCCTTCTGAAAGGCCTGCCCGTCGCCACGCTGGACCAGTGCCGCGCAGAACGCGTGCGGCTGATGCCCGGTGCGCAGGCGCTGGTGCGCACCATGGTGGCGAACGGCGCGCGATCACTGCTGGTATCGGGCGGCTTCATGCCCTTTGCCGTGCCGGTGGCGCGCGAAATCGGCTTTGCCCGCGCCATTGCCAACCGGCTGGATGTGGAGGCTGACGTGCTGGCCGGCACGGTTGCCGAACCCATCGTCGATGCGGCCGTGAAGAAGGCGCTGCTGGAAGCCGACGGCACGCCTCTGGCCGCTGCACTGGCGGTGGGCGATGGCGCCAACGACATTCCGATGATCGAAACAGCCGCCGGCGCAGGCGGCCTTGGCATCGCCTATCACGCCAAACCGAAAACCGCCGCCGCCGCGATGGCGCAGGTGCGCCACGGCGACCTGACCGTGCTGCTGCGCGCGCAAGGCTATCGCCGCGCCGATTGGGCGCAGGCCTAAGCCGGGAAGAAGCGGTTCATCACCCAGCCGGTGATGAAGGTGCCGGCGGCTGCGGTGCCGCCGGTGAGCACGGTGCCCCAGATCAGATCGAGCACCGTCACCTTCAGGCTCCACACCTTCAGCGTGGCATAGTTGGTGAAATCATAGGTGGCATAGCACAGGAAGCCGAGGACGGCGCCCTGCAGCGCGGCGCGGGCCCAACCCGCGTCAGCGCCGTCCGTCAAGCCCGGCAGCACCGCGAAATAGAGGATGCCGCCAATGTAGATGGCATAGAAGATCATCGCCGGCACCAGGCGGAAGCCGCTTTCCATCATCACCGGGCCGATTTCGGGCTTGTACAGGCGCGGCGCCATGTTGATCAGCCACACGCTGTCGATCGCGGCAAAGGCGATCAGGGTGGAAAGATAGGCGATGATGATTTTCGTCATGCGCCCGCCATAGCGGGGCAATGCCGCATTTGACACGCCCCCATGCCATCCGCGATGCTGTGTCGCTGGGGAGAGAAGAAGGATGATCGCCGCATGACCGGCACGGAAAAGGGCTGGCTGTCACGCCTGCTGGAATGGCTGCTCGTCCGCTTCTATCAGCTCAATGGCTGGAAGGCCGTCACCTATGGCCCGGTGCCGGCCAAGGCGGTGATCATCGCCGCGCCGCACACGTCCAACTGGGACTTCATCTATTACATCGGCCTTACCCGCCACCTGGGCATCGAAACGCGTTTCATGGCCAAGCGGCAATTGTTCCGCTGGCCGCTCGGCCGTTTCATGCGCGACATGGGCGGCGTGGAGGTGAACCGCGAACAGGGCGGCAATTATGTGCAGTCGATGATCGACGAATTCGCCCGGCGGGACCAGTTCCTGCTCACCATCGCGCCCGAAGGCACGCGCAAATCCGTGGGCCAGTGGAAAACCGGCTTCTATCACATCGCGCTGGGCGCCAAGGTGCCGCTGATCGTCGGCATGATGGATTATGCCAAGAAAACCGGCGGGCTGGCGATGGCCTTCATGCCCACCGGCGATTATGCCGCCGACATGGCGCGGGTGGAGGAATTCTACCGGTCCACCACGCCGAAACACCCTGAAAAGGCGATGAAATCGATTCTGGCCGCCAGCGTGCAACCCTTCGACAAGGCCGCCTGAACCTTTCCCATGCTGATCGATCTTGCAATCACCCTTGCCGCCGTTGTCGGCCTGATGGCGCTGTGCTGGCTGTACAGCATCCGCATCCGCGACGTGTCGTTCATCGATGCCATCTGGGCATTCGGGATGGTGTTTGCGGCAGGCGTCGCGGCGCTTTTGAACGGCGGGCCGGCGGGCACCGCCGGCTGGCTCCTGCTGGGGCTGGTGGCCTTGTGGGGCACGCGGCTGGGCACGCACCTGCTGGCCCGCTGGCGGCGGCTGGGCCGCGATCCGCGCTATGAGAAGATTCTGGGCAACGCGATGAAAGGCTCGGGGGACAAGCCGGGCATGAGTTTTGCCAGGGCCGCCTGGTGGCGCGCCTTCGGGTTGCAGGGGCCTTTGTTGTGGGGCGTCTCGCTGCCGGCACAGGCCGGTGTGCTGGCCGATGCGGGCGCCGCGCTGCCCGCGTGGGGCTGGGCCGGCGCGGCCATCGCGCTGTTCGGCATCGCCTTTGAAACCATCGGTGATGCGCAACTGGAAGCCTTCCGCAAGAACCCTGCCATGAAGGGCAAGGTGCTCGATACCGGCCTGTGGCGATACACGCGCCACCCCAATTATTTCGGCGATTTCACCGCCTGGTGGGGCATCTTCATCGTCGCCATCGCCGCCGGTGCGCCGTGGTGGACGGTGGTGGGCCCGCTGTTCCTGTCCTTCACCCTCACCCGCTGGTCGGGCGCGCCGCTGCTGGAACACGGCTTGAAGAAGCACCGCCCCGGATACGAGGAATATATCCGCCGCACCTCCGGTTTCTTCCCGTGGCCGCCACGCGCCACG
>JALOSK010000114.1 GCA_025458465.1 Sandarakinorhabdus sp.
CCATGCGCACATTGCTTCTTGCCGCCCTGATCGCCGCCCCGGTTGCGGCGCAGCCGTTCGCCTTCTCCCCCGGCCGCATCGGTGCCGACATCAAGGCGCTGGCCTCCGACGCCTTTGCCGGGCGCGGCCCCGGGGAGGTGGGAGAGGCGCAGACGCTGGCTTTCCTCAGCGCGCGTTTCGCCGCTGCCGGGCTGGAGCCGGCCGGCGTGGATGGCAGCTGGCTGCAACCGGTGCCGCTGATCCGGCTGGAGCGCGCGCCCGGCGCCGCGCTGTCCGTCACGCTGAACGGCGCGGCGCTGCCCGTGGCCCTGGGCCGCAACGCCACGCTGGCGCTGCGCCTGCCCGGCGACACGCGGCTGGCCGATGCGCCGATCGTCTTCGGCGGCTTTGGCGTCGTGGCCAATGGCCATGATCCCTATCAGGGCGTCGATCTGGCCGGGAAGGTGGTGCTGATCCTTGCCGGCGATCCCGATGGCGAAGCCGGTGCCGATCTGGGCTTCGAGGGCCGCCGCCTCGCCTATGCCGGGCGGGTGGGCATGAAGTTCGCGGCGGCCGCGCGCGCCGGTGCGGTGGGCGCCATCGTGCTGCACGAGGATTTTGCCGCCAGTTACCCGATGGCACAGCTGCTGGGCACCGAAATGCTGCCGCAGATGGTGCCGGGCGGCACGCAGTTCGGCGGCAATTTCCGCTTTGCCAGCTGGCTGGAAGGCCCGCTGGCCACGCGCCTGCTGGCGGCGGCCGGGCTGGATCTGGCTGCGGCCAAGGCCGCGGCGCGGCGCGCCGATTTCCGCGCCCGCCCGCTGCCGGCCACCGCCAGCGCATCGGGCCGCCTGATCGCCACGCCGTTCACCAGTTACAACGTGATCGGCAAGTTGCCGGGCGCCAGCCGGGCGGATGAGGCCGTGCTGTTCGGCGCGCACTGGGATGCCAACGGCGCCAGCAGCGCCGACGCCCGCGGTGACGCCATCCGCAATGGCGCCATCGACAACGCCACTGGCACCGCCGAACTGATCGAGGTGGCGCGGGCCTTCGCCGCCGGCCCTCGGCCGGCGCGCACGCTGTTGTTCGCGGCCTGGACGGCAGAGGAAAAGGGCCTTCTGGGCGCCGAACATTATGCCGCCAACCCGCTGGTGCCGCTGGATCGCACCGTGGCGGTGATCAACCTTGATCCGCACGTGCAACTGCCGCGCACCCGCAACCTGGAAGTGATCGGGCAAGGCCGCACCACGCTGGAAAACGATCTTTCGGATGCGGCCAAAGCCATGGGCCTGGTGGTGGTGCCGGAACCCAATCCCGAAGCCGGCTGGTATTTCCGATCCGACCATTTTCCCTTTGCGCGTGCCGGCGTGCCGGCGCTGGCCTTCCGCGCCGGGCGCGATCTGGTGGCCGGCGGCACCGCGGCCGGCAGCGCGCTGATCGATGATTTCAACCAGCGCTGCTATCACCAGCCGTGCGATGCGGTGCAGGCCGGCTGGACCTTCGCGGCCAGCGCCCAGGAAGCCGAAGCGGCGTGGCGCGTGGGCCTTGCGGTTGCCAATCGCTGGCAGCGGCCCGGCTGGATTACCGCGCCGAAATTCTAGGGGCGGAACGGTTCAGGCGCGCGATGGCAGGCGGGCAATCACCAGCGCCGCCACCACCAGCGCAGCGCCGGCCAGTTCCCATGGCCCCGGCACCTCGCCAAAGCGCAGCGCGCCGATGGTGGCGCTGATCATCGGCTGCACCAGCAACGCAAGGCCCACCACCAACGGCGAAAGATGGCGCACGGCATAGACCACAAGGCCCTGCCCGATCACCTGGCTGCCGATGGCGAGCGCGATGATCGGCGTCCAGTTCCGCGGCCAGAACGCGCCTTCCAGCAGGGCCAGCGGCGCCAGCGCAGCACCGGCGGCCAGCGTGGCCAGCGCCAGCGCCGGCAGGGCTTCCAGCTGCCCGCGCGCCTTCTCGATGCCCACCAGATAGGCCGTGTAGAACAGCGCGGCGCCCAGGCAGAGCAGATCGCCCAGCAGGTGCCGTGCCGAAAGATCGGCGCTGCGCCCGACCAGCAAGGCCACGCCGCAGGCTGCCGCCGCCAGCGCCGCCCACTGCAGGCGCGTTGGCCGGTGGCCCAGTGCGACAAGGGCATAGAGCGGCAGCAGGAAGGTCGCCGCATTGGCCAGCAGCGTCGCGTTGGCCAGCGTGGTGCGAACGATGCCCAGGTGCCAGAAGCCCAGATCGATCCCCAGCGCCACCCCGGCCAGCAGCGCCACCACCAGGCTGCGGCGGGGGACGGCAAGCGCGCCGCTGCCGCCCACCATGCGCGCCAGCAGGAACAGGAAGGGCACGGCAATCAGTTGCCGCCAGAAGGCCGAAGCCAGCGGGCCAACATCGGCCAGCCGCACCAGCCACGGCCCGAAGGCCAGACAGATGGAGCCCGTGATCATCGCCGGGAACGCCCAGCGCGCTGGCGGCGGGCCGGATGGACGGCGCGTGGAAGCGGGCGTTGTCATCGCCGGCGGGCTTGCGAGGGTTTGCGCCGGGACGCAAGAGGGGCTTTGCGGAAGCGCCGGCAGGGTTTACCCATTTGCCATGGCCCAAACGACCGTCCTGCCCTTCAGCCCGATGAACCTGGTCAACGGCACGTGGCTGGCCAGCCTGCGCGCGCAGATCGATCATGCCGCCATCCTGAGCCAGGTGGAAGAGGAAGCGGACTGGAACGGGCGCTATCTGTTCATGGTGGTCGTGTCGGCCGGGATCGCCATGCTGGGGTTGCTGCTGTCCTCGCCGGCGGTGGTGATCGGGGCAATGCTGCTGTCACCGCTGATGGGGCCGATCCTGGGCCTCGGCTTTGGTCTGGCGGTGTTCGATCTGGCTTCCATGCGCCGATCCCTGAGCTCGCTGGCGCTTGGCATTGCGGTGGCGGTGGGCTTTGCGATCATCCTGTCGCTGCTCTCCCCCCTGCAGGTGGTGACGGACGAGATCGCTGCCCGCACCCGGCCCAACCTGTTCGATCTGGTGGTGGCGCTGCTGTCGGGCATGGCCGGCACCTTTGCCACCTTGCGCAGCAAGCAGGGCGCCATCGTCGGCGTGGCCATCGCCACGGCGGTGATGCCGCCATTGGCCACGGTGGGCTTTGGCATCGCCACGTGGAATGGCGCGGTGGCGGGCGGGGCGGCTTTCCTGTTCTTCACCAACCTGATGGCGATCGCGCTGGCTTCGGCGGCGATGGCGCGATTCTATGGCTTTGGCGCCAGCCTGTCGCCACGGCAGGGGGCCGTGCAGGGCACGCTGATTCTGGTCACACTGGTGGCGCTGGCCATCCCGCTGGGCCTCGCCTTGCGGCAGATCGCCTGGGAATCGCTGGCGCAGCGCCGCATCCGCGAAACACTGGTGAACGCCTTTCCGCGCCCCGCCCGGCTGGGCGACGTGGAACTGGCACTGAACGCTGATCCCGTGGTGGTGAACGCCATCATCTTCACGCCGCGCCCGCAACGCAGCGCCGAAGCGCTTCTGGAGGCCAGATTGTCGGGCGCGCTGGGCCAGCCGGTGTCGCTGACGCTGGAACAGGTGCCGCTGGGCGGTATCGAGGCGCCGGCCGTGGCCAGCCAGCCAACGGCCCGCCCAGGTGCCGAACTGACGGAGCGGCTGGCGCTGGTGGCGGGGGTGCCGCCCGAATCCATCCTGCTGGACCGTCAGGCGCGGCTGGCACGGGTGGTCGCGGCGCCGCTGCCCGGCGCCGGTCTGGCCAGCTATCGCGCGCTTGAAGCCCGCGTGGCCCGAACCGCGCCCGGTTGGCGGCTGCTGCTGGTACCGCCAGCGGTGGCGCCGGATGCCGACGATCCGGAAACGCTGGCCTGGGCGGCCGCCCGGCTTGATCTGGCGGTGGTGGTGGGCGGCGACGGCGATGCGCTCGCGGCCGATCTCACCCGGCGCGGCGTGCAGGTTGAACGTGAACCGGCGCGCGAAAGAGGACGGGGTCCGGTCACGGTGCGCTGGGTGGTGCCGGCGCCTGAAGAAGGCCCGCAATCGACGGCGCCAGAGCCCGGGAATCCGGCCTGATCCGGCCCTTGTGTCGGAATTCTACAATCGTTGGTGCAAAGCAAAGGCTAGAAGAAACCTGCGACCCAAGGGGTGCCGGTGTTTGGCATTCCTGCACTCAACGGCCCGGACAGCGTATGTTGTCCGGGCCGCTTTTTTCGAATCGCTTTGCAATCGGGTCGGTATCTGTCATCACTTCCCGCCATTGGCAGCGGGCTTTTCCGGGGGGAGCAGCACGCCGCATGACCGGCCGCGGGGGAGGAGGCAGGGCATGATATCAATTCATTATTTCGAGCCTTCGCCGGCGCTGCGGCAACACGTGTCCTCGCTTTACTGGTTTGAAACCCAGATGCCGGGCTTCGCCGATCTGATGCGGGCCGAACTGGGCCAGATCCGCCTGCTGGTGGATGGCGTCGGCCGCACGCGTTACGGTGAAAGCAACGCGCGGGCCAACAGCGGTGCCACCCTGCAGGGGCCAACCACCGCGCCCACCCACTATACCGCAAGTGACCGGCTGCGCCTGTTCGGCATCGGCCTGTTGCCGCTGGGCTGGGCAGAACTGATCGGCGTGCCGGCCCACGAACTGGCCAACGATGCGGTCGATCTGGACAGCGTGATGCCGCCGGCCATTGTCGCGCGGCTTATGGACCAGCTGGCCAGCGCGCCCGACAACGCCAGCCGCTGCCGCGTGGTGTGCGAGTTCCTGCATGCCCGGCTGGAAGCCAATCGCCACCCGGCCTGCTGGTTCACCCGCCTGGCCGACGATTGGTTGACTGCCAGCCCCAATCCCAGCGTGGACAGGCTGGTTGCCGATTCCGGCATGTCGGCGCGGTCGGTGGAGCGGCTGTCCGACCGGCTCTATGGTGCCTCGCCCAAGATGCTGGCGCGGAAATACCGGGCGCTGGGGGCTGCCGTGCGGCTGGGCATGGGC
This sequence comes from Sandarakinorhabdus sp., assembly GCA_025458465.1. GTDB lineage: Bacteria > Pseudomonadota > Alphaproteobacteria > Sphingomonadales > Sphingomonadaceae > Sandarakinorhabdus. The sequence goes on from JALOSK010000114.1 coordinate 4,946, forward strand.
CAGGCCAGCAACTGGCAGGATGCGGCGGGCGACGCCTTTTATGATCAGGCGCATTTCATCCGCGAATTCAGGGCATTCACCGGGCTGACGCCGGCCCGGTTCCAGGCCCAGATCACGCCGCTCACCCAGATCACCATGACAAAACGGCGCCAACTGCCCGGCCTGCCCAGCCTGGTGCGAATCGCCTGACACCATGCGCCGGCCGGCAGGGCAGCGACCTTGACATCCGCAGGCCCCCACCGCATAAGTTGACCAGATTTGTCCACTTTGCGGAAAACAGGCTGAACCCTCGGTGATTCGTCTCACCAATCTTGCCGATTATGCCGTCGTCGTAATGGCGGCCGCGGCGCGTGCGCCCGACGTGAAGCTTTCGGCGGCGCGCGTGGCGGAGATGACGGGGATTCCGGCGCCCACCGTGGCCAAGCTGATGGGCACATTGGCCCGCGGCGGCCTGCTCTCGGCATCGCGTGGCGTGTCGGGCGGCTTCACCCTGGCGCGTGCGCCGGCAGAGATCAGCGTGGCGCAAGTGGTGGAAGCGGTGGACGGTCCGATTGCGCTGACCAGTTGCGCCGGCAACGACGTGACTGATTGCGCGATGGAAGGCCATTGCGCCATCCGGGGGCATTGGCCCCCGATCAACCAGGCCGTACGCGGGGCGCTTGCTGCCGTGTCGATGGCCGATCTGGTGCGGCCGGCGGCAGCGGTGGCACCATGTTCAGCGCCGATGTCGGCGCTGGCCGACTGAACGAACTGAAAGAGATTCGAATGTCTGAAGACGTGTCTGCCACTGCCGTGGACAATGGCATCAACGCCGCCGACGAACCGCCGGTGCAGGAGGCCCCCATTCAGGATGCGGAGGCGCGCGCGGCGGTTGCCGATCTGGCCACCTACAAGTGGGGTTTCACGTCGGACGTGGAATCCGAAATGGCCCCCAAGGGCCTCAATGAAGACACGGTGCGCTATATCTCTGCCAAGAAGGGCGAGCCGCAGTGGCTGCTCGATTGGCGGCTGAAGGCGTTTGCCAGGTGGCAGCAGATGGAAAGCCCGGATTGGGCCAAGCTGGACGTGGCGCCAATCGATTATCAGGACGCCTATTATTACGCCGCGCCCAAGGCCAAGCCGACGCTGGCCTCGCTCGATGAGCTGGATCCCGAAATCCGCCGCACCTATGAAAAGCTGGGCATCCCGATCGAGGAACAGAAGGTGCTGGCGGGCGTTGAAGGCGCCCGCAAGATTGCCGTGGATGCGGTGTTCGACAGCGTGTCGGTGGCCACCACCTTCCGTGAGGAACTGCGCAAGGCCGGCGTGATCTTCCTGTCCATTTCCGAAGCGGTGAAGGAATTCCCCGATCTGGTGAAGAAGTGGCTGGGCAGCGTGGTGCCGGTGCAGGACAATTATTTTGCCTGCCTGAACAGCGCGGTCTTT
>JALOSK010000115.1 GCA_025458465.1 Sandarakinorhabdus sp.
CACGCGGCTGCCCTTCATGCCGACGCAGGCGCCAACCGGATCGATGCTCGAATCGTTGCTGATCACGCCGATCTTGGCGCGGCTGCCCGGATCGCGGGCGACGGCCTTGATCTCGATGATGCCATCATAGATTTCCGGCACTTCCTGGGCGAACAGCTTCTTCATGTAATCGCCGTGGGCGCGGGACAGGAAGATCTGCGGGCCGCGCACTTCGCGGCGCACCTGCAGGATCAGGCTGCGCACCCGGTCACCGGGCTTCAGCACTTCGCGCGGGATCTGCTGATCGCGGCGGATAACCCCTTCAGCTTTCCCCAGATCCACCACCACATGGCCGAATTCGGCGCGCTTCACCACGCCGGTGATGATCTCGCCCTGACGGTCCTTGAATTCCTCGAACTGGCGGTCACGCTCGGCATCGCGCACCTTCTGCACGATCACCTGCTTGGCGCCCTGGGCGGCGATGCGGCCGAATTCCACCGGCGGCAGCGGATCGACGACAAAGCTGCCCAGTTCGGCCGACTTGTCCTTCTTCAGCGCGTCCTTCAGGCCGATCTGCTTGAAGAAATCTTCCGGTTCCTCAACCACTTCCAGAACGCGCCACAGCCGGGTTTCGCCGGACTTGGGATCGATCTTGGCGCGGATGTCGTTCTCGGCACCATAACGGGCGCGGGCAGCGCGCTGGATGGCGTCTTCCATCGCCTCGATCACGATGCCGCGATCGATGCTCTTCTCGCGCGCCACGGCATCGGCGATGGCCAGAAGCTCGGCACGGTTGGCAGTGAGGGCGGTTGCCATGTCAGTCCTCCGCAGTGTCAATATCGGGGGTTTCGTTGTCGTTGTCGGCGGCAGAGCCGGATTCGATGATCTCGTCGGCGCCGCTGGCATCCAGCGGACGCGACGCGGCAATCAGCCGGTTGGTGAGCACCAGCTTGGCGCCCGAAATGCTGGCCAGCGGCAACCGCAGCGTGTTGCCGTCCTTGCCGGTGATCAGCACATCATCGCCATCCAGGCCCACAATGTCGCCATGCACGCGCACGCGGCCATCCACCTTGGGCTCCAGCTTCACGCGCACTTCATGGCCGGCCCATTTCGTCCAGTCCGCCGCGCGGGTCAGCGGCCGGTCGATGCCGGGGGACGATACTTCCAGCGCATATTCGGAAGCGATCGGATCGGCCGCGTCCAGCGGTTCGTCCAGCGCGCGCGACAGGGCGGCGCACTGGTCCAGCGTCAGCTGGCCGGTGGCCGGATCTTCCGCCATCACCTGCAGGGTCATGCTGCCGGGCTGGCCCGAAAGCTGGATGCGCACCAGTTCCAGCCCCATCGCCGCCACGACAGGGGCGATGATGGCGTCTAGCCGGGCATCAAGATCGGTGGGGGCCAATGCGGTTCCTCAGAATGGAGCTGCGTGGCCAAAGGGTTCGGGCGCCGCCGGGAAGCCCGGCAGCCTGCAAACCATCAGCCATGCAGGGATGACGGCGCCTATACGCCCGCCGCCGCACTGCCGCAAGGAAAAAGGGGTGCGGCGCGGCGCCATCGGCAGCGGCCCTTAACAAGACCGGTTCACTCCCCTATAGGCCAAGCGGTCAATCACATTCGGGGTATTCCATCATGGCCAACATCCTTGGCAAACTGTCCAACGCCATCCTCATCGGCGTGGCGCTGCTCGCCGTCGTCATCTTTGGCTTCCACGGCGGCACGCTCTCCAGCGATGCTGCGCTGTGGAGCAATGGCTTTCTGCGCGTCGTCCACGTCTGGGCCGGCATCCTGTGGATCGGCCTGCTCTATTATTTCAACTTCGTGCAGATCCCCACCATGCCGGCGGTGCCCGCCGAACTGAAGCCGGCGGTGAGCAAGTATATCGCGCCCAAGGCGCTGCTGTTCTTCCGCCATGGCGCGCTGCTCACGCTGATCGCCGGCCTTGGCCTGTCGGGCGGCAACCTTGTCGCCTCGCTCACCTTTGGCGAAGGCTATCGGGTGATTGGCCTTGGCATGTGGCTGGGCATCATCATGGCCTTCAACGTCTGGTTCCTGATCTGGCCGAACCAGAAGATCGCGCTGGGCATCGTGGAAGCCGATGCCGCCGCCAAGGCCAAATCGGCGACGACCGCGATGATCTTCAGCCGGATCAACACCATCCTGTCGTTCCCGATGCTTTATTGCATGATCGCGCACGGCCACATTGGCGCGCTGTAAATCCTGGCATCATGCAAACTGAAAGGGCCGGCCTGCACCCGCAGGCCGGCCTTTTTCGTGCTGGCTCAGGCCTTGCGGGGTGGGGCGCCCAGCCCGGCATCGGGCGCGCAATCGGGCAACTCGGCAAAATTGGCGCGGCGGCCGTTGCGGCTGATCCACACCCGCAATGACGCCAGTTCCGGGCAGGGGCGATAGCGCCAGCGGAATTCCCAGCCATCGGCCCACTGCCGGCCTTCGCGGGCCAGGAACAGCGCCCGCGGCTGGCCGGATTGCTGCCGGTAATCACGGGCCAGCCTGTCGGCCAGCGCAGCGGCCGCCTGCGGTTCGATCGGCGGATCATAAAATTGCAGCGCGGCGGTGCCGGCGGCCAGGAACACGGCGATGAGCAGCAGGGCGCGGCGGCGGGTCACCCCGGCCTTGTGCAACAGGCCGGGCAACTTGCCAACCGGCGTCAGGCCGCATCATGGCGTTGCCGCGCGCGCCACATCGCATGACCGTTGACACGCCGGGGACCATCCATTAGTGCCCCGCCTTCGCTTGGGCCGGGATCAACCGATTCTGGCCTGCAACCTGTTTTGAAACCTTTAATCCAAGGCTGTAGTCATGTTCGCAGTGGTGCGCACCGGCGGCAAGCAATACCGGGTCGCAGACGGTGACAAGATCATCGTCGAAAAGATCGATGGGGAAGCCGGCGCAGCCGTCACCCTGGAAACGCTGATGACCGGCGAAGGCGCCACCGTGAAGAACGGTGGCAGCGTGACAGCCGAGATCGTCGCCCAGACCAAGGGTGACAAGGTGATCGTGTTCAAGAAGCGCCGCCGCCACAATTATCGCCGCAAGAACGGCCACCGTCAGAACCTGACGGTCCTGAAGATCACGTCGGTCGCGTAAGCGCCGGTCGCCCGAGAAGGATAACCCACCATGGCTCACAAGAAGGCAGGCGGCTCGTCGAAGAACGGTCGCGATTCGGAAAGCAAGCGCCTTGGCGTCCACACGCTGTATGCGCTGGCCACTGGCAAGGTGGTGTTCCACACCGGCAAGCTGGGTCGCAAGTACGTCTCCGTCGAACCGGTTGTGGAAGCACTGGCGGCTGAATAAGCCCGGCTCCATCGGCACGACCTGAAAAAAGGGGAGCTGGGCGACCGGCTCCCCTTTTTGCTTTGGAAGCAACATCATGCAGTTTCTCGATCAGGCCAAGATCTTCATCGCTTCGGGCGCCGGCGGCGACGGGGCGGTGTCGTTCCGGCGCGAGAAATATGTTGAGTATGGCGGCCCCGATGGCGGCGATGGCGGCAAGGGCGGCGATATCATCTTCGAATGCGTCGATGGCCTCAACACGCTGATCGATTTTCGCTACAGCCAGCATTTCAAGGCAAGGCGCGGTGCTGGCGGCATGGGCCGCAACCGCAGCGGGCCGGGCGGCGGCGATCTGGTGATCAAGGTGCCCGTGGGCACCCAGATCCTTGCCGACGATGATGATCGCACCCTGATTGCCGACATGACCAGCGTGGGCCAGCGCGTCGTGCTGTTGAAGGGCGGCGATGGCGGCAAGGGCAATGATCATTACAAGTCCAGCACCAACCGCGCCCCGCGCCAGTTCCAGCCGGGCTTTCCCGGCGCGGAAATGTGGGTGTGGCTGCGCCTGAAGCTGCTCGCCGATGTGGGCCTGGTCGGCCAGCCCAATGCCGGCAAGTCCAGCTTCATCAACGCGGTATCGAACACCAAGGCCAAGGTGGGCAATTATGCCTTCACCACGCTGAAGCCGCAGCTGGGCGTTGTTGCCCACAAGGGGCGGGAACTGGTGATGGCCGATATTCCCGGCCTGATCGCCGGCGCTGCTGAAGGTGTTGGCATCGGGGACCGGTTCCTGGGCCATATCGAACGCTGCCGCGTGCTGTTGCACATGGTGGATGCCAGCCAGCCCGGCCCGGTGGAACAGTGGCGCACGGTGCGCGAGGAACTGAGCGCCTATGGCGGCGGGCTGGATGGCAAGCCGGAAATCCTTGCCCTGACCAAGTGCGATCTTGTCACCCCGCAGGCGCTGGCCGCCAAGAAGCGCGCGCTGGAAGCCGCCAGCGGGCAGACGGTGCACATGATCAGCACGGCCACACGGGCTGGCCTTGATGGCGTGCTGGACAAGCTGATGGAAATCGCCGGCCGGGTGCAGGCGATGAAGCAGGCGGCAGAGAAGCCGTGGTCGCCGCTGTAGCCGGATCGCCTGCGGCCGCCTTCGATCCCGCCAGCTGCCCGGCACTGGTGGTGAAGATCGGTTCGTCGTTGCTCGTCGATTCGGCGGGTGCGGTGCGCCGCGAATGGCTGGCCGGCGTGGTGGCCGACATCGCCGAGCGCCGCGGCGCGGGCCAGCGAATCGTCATTGTCTCGTCGGGCGCGATTGCGCTGGGCGCCCGCCGGCTGGGCCTTGAAAAGGGCGGCCGCGCCAGCCTTGAGGATGCGCAGGCCGCCGCCGCCGTCGGGCAGGTGGCGCTGGCCGGCGTGTGGGAGGCGCTGCTGGGCGCTGCCGGGCTGACGGCAGCGCAGGTGCTGTTGACGCTGGGCGATCTGGAAGACCGGCGCAGTTACCTGAACGTGGCCGCCACCATCGCCCGCCTGCTGGAACTGGGCGTGGTCCCGGTGCTGAACGAGAATGACACGGTGGCGACCAGCGAAATCCGCTTTGGCGACAACGATCGGCTGGCGGCGCGTGCGGCGCAGGCGGCTGGCGCGACCGGTGTGATCCTGCTGTCGGACGTGGACGGGCTTTACACCGCCAACCCGGCGACGGATGCAACGGCGCGGCGGCTCCCGATCATCGAGGAATTGACGCCGGACGTGATGGCGATGGCCACCGGCGAGACGCGATCGGGCATGGGATCCGGCGGCATGGCGGCGAAATTGCTGGCGGCGCGCATGGCGGGCGCGGCCGGCATCGCGCTGGCCATCTGCGATGGCCGTGTCGAACGCCCGCTCAGCCACTTCGCCAAGGCGGGCGGCGGCACGCTGTTCCTGCCGCCGCGCGCCGCGAAGGGCCGCAAGGCCTGGCTGGCCGGGCGCCTCACCGTGGCCGGCACGCTGACGGTGGACACCGGCGCGGCAGCGGCGCTGAAGCGCGGTGCCTCGCTGCTGGCGGCCGGGGTGCGCGGCGTTGATGGCACGTTCCAGCGCGGCGACGTGGTGGCCATCCACGGCCCGGATGGCGCGTTGCTGGGTCGTGGGCTGGCCGGTTATGATGCCGATGATGCCCGCGCCATCCTGGGCTTGCGCAACGAAGCGCAGGGTGCCGTGCTGGGCTATGCCCCGCGCGCGGCGCTTGTCCATGCTGATCACCTGGTGCTGATGGAAATTGGTGTGACCCTTCTAAGAAAGCCTGCGCTCGAACAATATAAAGACACGGTATGGTGCATCGCTTCTTCTCGGTATGTTCATGAAATTGTGATAGGATACACTTCGCGAAATTCAAAAAAAAGACTTAGTGAGTACAAGAGGTTTGGATGGGATTGCATGGTCGTAATTGCGGAATCGCTCACCCAGAATCAGGCGATACAACTCGAAAAATTTTTGCAGGAAATTTGTAAAAAAGGCTCTGGAAAGAGCGGCCCTTCTTTCCAGAGAAAATATTCAACTTGGCATCGCGAAAAACACTATGTTGCAAGTGTGGGGTCTGGGAAAAGCGATCCAAATAGTCCAACGCACTCCGTGTATATGGCTTGGAAGTACTCAAGTGAAGATCAATAATCTGGCCCGCGCCGCGCGGGCGGCGTTGCCGGTGCTGGCGGCCGCGCCCACCGAACGCAAGGCGCACGCCATCCGCACGGCGGCCGCCGCCATCCGCGCCCGCAGTGCCGAACTGCTGGCCGCCAATGCGGCGGATGTGGCGGCCGGCACGGCGGCCGGGCTCTCTTTGGCGCTGGTGGACCGGCTGGCGCTGGATGGCAGCCGCGTGGAGGGCATTGCGGCGGGCCTCGATACGGTTGCGGGCCTGCCTGATCCGGTGGGCGAGGTGATCGCCCGCTGGAGCCGGCCCAACGGCCTGCAGTTCGAACGGGTGCGGGTGCCGCTGGGCGTCATCGGCATCCTGCTCGCTTGCATGGGCGAGGGCCTGCGTGCCGCCGGCCTGCCGGAAGCTGCCGTGCAAATGGTCCCGGCAGGCGACCGTGCGCTGGTGGGCGAGATGCTGGCGGCGCACGGCCTGATCGATGTGATCATCCCGCGCGGCGGCAAAGGGTTGGTTGCAAGGGTGCAGGCCGAAGCGCGGGTGCCGGTGCTGGCGCATCTGGATGGCATCAACCATGTCTATGTGGATGCCAGCGCCGATCCGGAAACGGCGGTGGCGGTGGTGGTGAATTCGAAACTGCGTCGTACGGCGGTGTGCGGGGCGATGGAAACATTGCTGATCGATGCCGGCGCGCCTGAAACGCTGAAGCGCCGGCTGGTGGCGGCGCTGCTCGATGGTGACTGCGAGGTGCGCGGCGATGCGGCGGTGCAGGCAATGGATGCCCGCGTGAAGCCCGCCCTCGCCGAAGACTGGGACACCGAATATCTCGATGCCATCGCCAGCGTTGCCGAAGTTGCCGGCGTCGATGGCGCCATCGCCCACATCGCCGCCCATGGCAGCCAGCACACCGAAAGCGTGATCGCGCAGGATGCGGCGGTGGCCGAACAGTTCCTTGGTCGCGTCGATGCCGCCATCGTGCTGCACAATGCCTCCACGCAGTTCGCCGATGGCGGCGAGTTCGGCTTCGGTGCGGAAATCGGCATCGCCACGGGCCGCCTGCACGCGCGCGGGCCGGTGGCGCTGGAAGGGCTGACCACCTTCAAGACGCTGGTGCGCGGCACGGGGCAGGTGCGCCCCTGATGGCGCGCATCGGGCTTCTGGGCGGCAGCTTCAACCCGGCGCATGGCGCGCACCGGCACATCAGCCTGGTGGCGCTGGAACAGCTTGGCCTGGATGAGGTGTGGTGGCTGGTCTCGCCGCTCAATCCGTTGAAAGCGCCGGCCGGCATGGCGCCATTGGAGGCGCGGGTGGCGCGGGCGCAGCAGGTGGCGCGACACCCGCGCATCAAGGTGACGGCGCTGGAGGCGGAACTGGGCACGCGCTTTGCCGTCGATACGGTGGCAGCGCTGCAGCGGCGCTTTGTGCAGCACCGCTTCGTGTGGCTGGCCGGCAGCGATATCGTTGCCGAACTGCACCGCTGGCGGCACTGGCGGCGCTTTCTCTCCGCCATTCCGCTGGCCGTGGTGCCGCGCCCGGGCGTGTCGTTGATCGGCAGCCCGGCGCTGAAATGGGCCGGCTGGAGCCCGAAACCGCCTTCGTGCTGGACGCGGGCGCCGCTGCCGGCGATAATCCCCCTCAAATCCCGGCTGCGACCGGAATCGGCGACCGCACTCCGCGCCGCCAATCCCGGCTGGGCCACCAGACAAGGACCAACGATTGACCGCGACTGACCGCGTGGAGGAACTCCACGCCATGATCCTGAAAAGCCTTGACGATGATCAGGCCGTGGATCCCGTTTCCATCCCGCTGGCCGGCAAGACCAGCATCGCCGATTACATGGTGATCGCCAGCGGCCGCAGCGGCCGCCAGGTGGCATCGATGGCCACCAAGATTGCCGAAAAGGTGAAGGCCGATTTCGGCCGCAGCGCCCGCGTGCAGGGCCTGCCCGCCGCTGATTGGGTGCTGATCGATTGCGGGGACATCATCGTTCACATCTTCCGGCCCGATGTGCGCAGCTTCTATAACCTGGAACGCATGTGGGGCCTGGATGAAGCGCCCAACCCGTCGCCCGCCTTCGCGCCGGTGGTGTGACCTCTCACATTGAAACTGCACGTCATCGCCCGGGGCCGCATCGGCCAATCGCCCGAAGCCGAACTGGTCAACCGCTATGCCGTGCGCCTGCGCGGCCGCATGGCCATCACCGAAATTGGCGACACCGCGCCGTGGCCCGCCTTCGGCTTGCAGAATGGCCCGGGCCGCACCGTGGTGCTGGATGAACGTGGCCGCGATCTGCCGTCGGCCGATCTGGCGGCGCTGCTGGGCCGCTGGCGCGACGATGGCGTGCGCGAAACGCGCTTCCTGATCGGCGCCGCCGATGGCCATGATGCCGCCACCCGCGATGGTGCCGATCTGCTGCTGTGCTTTGGCCGCGCCACCTGGCCACACATGCTGGTGCGCGCCATGCTGGCCGAACAGCTCTACCGGGCGCTCAGCATCCTTGATGGCCACCCCTATCACCGGGCCTGAGCGCCGGTTCGCCTGACTGCCCCATTCACCTGACGGCAAAGCCGCAGGGTGTAGCCTTGGCGCCGGCTTCTGATATGCTGGCCGGGAACTGAGCCGATGAGTCTGACGCGATGAAGAACAGCTGGAAGATTGCCCTGCCGCTGGCGGCCCTGGTGCTGGTGCCGGGCTATGCCGCCGTGCAGGCCGCTTCCGAAAGCGACACCTACAAGGAACTCGACGCGCTGATGGACGTGTTCGAGCGGGTGCGTGTCACCTATGTCGACCAGGTGGACGACAAGACGCTGATCCGCGGCGCCATCAACGGCATGCTGGCCAGCCTTGATCCGCATTCGGCCTATCTGGATGGCCGGGACTATGCGACGCTGAAGCAGACGACCGATGGTGAATATTCGGGCCTGGGCCTTACCGTCACGTCAGAGGATGGCGCCGTGAAGGTGGTGACGCCCACCGACGATACGCCGGCGGCCAAGGCCGGCATCAAGGCCGGCGATTACATCACCCACCTGGATGATGAACTCATCTATGGCGGCACGCTCAATGAAGCGGTCGACAAGATGCGCGGCAAGGCCGGCACGAAGATCAAGCTCACCGTGGTGCGCCAGGGCGAACCCAAGCCGCTGGAATTCACCCTCACCCGCGAAGTGGTGGTGATCAAGCCGGTGAAGTGGGAGGTGAAGGGCCAGGCCGGCGTCATCCGCATCTCCACCTTCAACAGCCGCACCGGTGATGCCACGCAGGCGGCCGTGGAAGGCATCCGGGCCAAATTGGGCAACAATGTTGCCGGCTATGTCATCGATCTGCGGTCCAACCCCGGCGGTCTGCTGGACGAGGCGATCAAGGTGTCGGATGTGTTCCTGGAAACCGGTGAGGTGGTTTCCGAACGCCGCCGCGCCAAGAATGACGTTGATCGCTATTTCGCCAAGGACGGTGACCTGACCGATGGCAAGCCGATTGTCGTGCTGGTCGATGAAGGCACCGCCAGCGCCGCCGAGATCGTGGCTGGCGCGCTGCAGGATCATCGCCGCGCCATCGTGCTGGGCCAGCGCAGCTTCGGCAAGGGCAGCGTGCAGACGGTCTATCCGCTGTCCAGCGACACGGCCCTGCGGCTCACGACGGCGCGCTATTTCACGCCATCGGGCCGCAGCGTGCAGGAACTGGGCATCGATCCCGACATCACGGTGCCGCAGCTGTCCGATCCGCGCGTCGCCGATCGCAAGCCGGTGCGCGAGGCCGATTTGAAGAAGCACCTGATCAACGAGATCAAGGACGCCACCGACAAGCTGGTGGAGCAGGACAGCACGCCCGATCCGCGCTTTGTCGCCAAGGCCGATGAACTGAAGGCGAAGGGCGTGCTGGATTACCAGATGGATTATGCGCTGCGGCTGGTCGGCCGCCTCGCACCTGCCGCACCCCCGCGGGTCACCGTGGCCGCCGCTGCGCCAGCGCCGGGCGCCGCCCGCTAGGGTGATTGCAGCCGTCACACGCGCCGGCTAAGCCGTCCGCCAGGCTTATCGAGGATTGCCCCGCCGTGCTGCGCCGCCTGTATGACTGGACCCTTGCCCGTGCTGCCGGCCCGGCCGCCGAACGCTGGCTGGCGGCCATCAGCTTTGCCGACAGCAGCTTCTTTCCGGTGCCGCCGGACGTCATGCAGATCCCGATGTCCATCGCGCGGCCGGAACGGTCGATCCGCTATGCTGCCGTGTCCACGGTTGCCTCGGTGTCGGGTGCGCTGCTGGGCTATGTGATCGGTGCCGCGCTGTATCAGGCGGTCGGCGTGCCGCTGCTGGAGCTTTACGGCTATCAGGACAAGTTCGTCGCCTTCGCGGCCGACATCAAGGCCAATGGCTTCCTGTGGATGCTGGCCTTTGCCTTCCTGCCCATCCCCTACAAGGTGGCGACCATTGCGGCGGGATCGGTCTCGCTGTCCATCCCGGTGCTGATTGCCGCCTCCATCCTGGGGCGCGGCGGGCGCTTCTTCCTGGTGGCGCTGATCCTCAAGCGGTTCGGCGCGCAGGCGCAGGCGCTGATCGACCGCTATTTCAACGCGCTGGCACTGGCCGCCACCGCGATGTTCGTCGGCGGCTTCGTGGTGGTCAAATATGCGTTCTGATGTGGCCGGGGCCGCTTTGCTGCTGGCCGGGGCGGCGGCCCTGCTGGCCGGCGCGTTCGGTTTTGAACATATCGGCGGCCTGGTGCCGTGCGAGATGTGCTGGTGGCAGCGCTGGGCGTTGATCGGGGTGGTGATCCTCGCCTTCGATGCGGTGCTGCTTGGCCGCCTGTCCGGCCGCCGGCCAGCGCTTGCCCCGGTGGCGCGCGCCACCGGTTGGGCGGCGCTGCTGGCAATGACGGCCAATGCCGGCATCGCGCTGTTCCACGCCGGGGTCGAACAGAAATGGTGGCAGGGTCTCACCCGCTGCACCGCGCCGCCGGTGGCCGGGGATGCCAGCGCCATGCTGGCCGACATCCTGGCGCAGCCGATCGTGCGCTGCGACGCCATACCATGGCAGATGTTCGGGATTTCCATGGCAGGATGGAATTTCCTCATCTCGCTCACTCTTGCCGGAGCTGCCCTGTGGCTGATGCTGCGCCGCTGAAACCCGAATCCCAACGTCCCTGGCGCCACCTTCCCGGTGACCGCCGCCCCGACACGCGCACCATGATCCGGGTCGATCAGGCCGGCGAATATGGCGCGGCCCGCATCTATGCCGGGCAGCTGGCGGTGATCGGCGGCCGCCACAAGCACGCCGGCGAAATCCGCCACATGGCGCAGCAGGAACAGCGGCACCTGGATGGCATGAACCGCATCATGACGGCGCGCGGCGTGCGCCCCACGCTGCTCGGCCCGTTCTGGCACGTTGCCGGCTTCGCGCTGGGCGCCGGTACCGCGCTGCTCGGCCCGAAGGCGGCGATGGCCTGCACCGAAGCGGTGGAAACCGTGATCGACGAACATTATGGCGAGCAGACCGACGCGCTGGCCGACGGTAGCGACCCGGAACTGAAGGCGATGATCGACGATTATCGCGCCGACGAGGTGGAGCACCGCGAGGCGGCGGCCGCCCACACCGGCGGCGGCGCCTTTCCGGTTCTGGAAGCGGTGATCCGCGCCGGCTGCCGGGCGGCCATCGCGGTGGCGAAGAAAATCTAGTTCTTCATCTCGTTGCGCAGCCGATAGCGGCCGCCGTCGCGGCCCGAGAACATCTGGATCACGCCGGGGTGGTGGATCGGATCGCCATCCGGATCGGGCAGCAGATTCTGCTGGCTGACGTAGGCGACATAGGCCGATTCCTCGTTCTCGGCGAACAGGTGATAAAAGGGCTGATCCTTGTGCGGGCGGATGGCTTCCGGGATGGATTGCCACCATTCCTCGGTGTTGTTGAACACTGGATCCACATCGAAGATCACACCGCGGAACGGGAAGATGCGGTGCTTGACCACATCACCGATGGTAAACAGCGCCGGCGCGGCCGGAGCCTGCGCTTCGATGGCGCTTTCGGGGCGGGATGGCGGGGCTTTCCACATGGAGGCGTCTGACCGGGTAATGTGTGTTGTCCTTCAGTGCCGGGCGCATCGATGCACCTGTCCTGTTGGAATATAGGGCGTCGCCGCGCCACGTGAAGGGGGTGTGCCTGTCGCGCCTTATCCGGGCGCCCTTGCCCGGGCGCCCCGCTTCCGCACTTGGCAGGCCCGGAACCCTCCGCTATAGGCCGCGCCTTGACCAGCCCGACGCCGCCTTGGTGGCAACCCGGCGCGCATCGCGGAGAGGTGCCAGAGTGGTCGATTGGGACGGTCTCGAAAACCGTTGTGCCTTCACGGGTACCGTGGGTTCGAATCCCACCCTCTCCGCCATTTGCGCATCCCTCACTGTCTCCTGAAGCCTCAAAAAGTCCTTCCTTCCTAGGGGCGGGACGGGTTGCACTTCCCTCGCAATGCCGCGTTGTTCCCCACAATCCAATTGGCGCTGTGGGGAAGGGCGTGGGGAAAGTGGGGAACGGCGATGGCCGAGAAACTGCTGAAGCCGACGCAACTCGATTCGCTGCGCAAGCAGTTGGGCCGGCATGCGGGGGAACGGGAAGCCCAAGATCTCCGAATTCACCGCGTCATGGACCGTGCGCATGCAGGTCGCCGGCAAGCGCCGGGATTTCGGGCTGGGCAGCCTGGACAAGGTGCCGCTGGCAACGGCGCGGGAGAAGCGAGACGCGATCCGCGAACAGTACGCTGCGGGCCTCGATCCGGTGGCGGTGCGCAAGAAGGCGGCTGGGGTGCCGACGTTCCAGAAGGCGGCGGAGCAACTCCACAAGGAGCGGTTGAAGGGCTGGAGCAACGGCAAGCACCGGGCGCAATGGCTCCAGATGCTCAAGACCTATGCCTTCCCGATCATGGGCTCGCTGCCGGTCGATGCCGTTGAGCGCCAGCATATCCTCGACGTGCTGTCCCCCATCTGGAGTGCCAAGCCCGAGACGGCAGCCCGCGTGAAGCAGCGCATCGGCGCGGTGTTGGATTGGGCCTACGGCAAGGGCTGGCGTGAGGCCGAGGCGCCCATGCGGGCGCTCACCAAGGCCCTGCCCAAGATCGATCGCAGCGGCGGCCATTTTGCGGCCATGCCCTATGCCGACGTGCCGGGCTTCATGGCCGAGTTGCGCACGCGCGAGGGTATGGGGGCACTGGCGCTGGAGGCGCTGATCTTCACGGCGGCGCGGAGCGGGGAAATCCGGCTGGCCACATGGGATGAGGTCGACCTGGACAGGGGCCTGTGGAGCATCCCGGCCAGCCGCATGAAGCGCAAGAAGCCCCATGTGGTGCCACTGTCTGCATCGGCTCTAGCCGTGTTCGAGCGGGCGAAGGCGCTGCGTGCCGATGATGCGGCGCTGGTGTTCCCCGGTATGAAGCGCGGCAAGCCCCTGAGCGATGCGACGGTGCGCGCCGTGCTTCGCCGCATGGGCCATGCCGATGACCCACACGGTTTCCGCTCCAGCTTCAAGCATTGGGCCGGCGAGGTCGCCGCCCTCCCGAACGAATTGAGCGAGGCGGCGCTGGCCCATGCGATCCCCAACAAAGCCGAGGCTGCCTACAGGCGCGGTGATCTGTTGCAACGCCGGCGCGTGATGATGGAAGCGTGGGCGCGCTACTGTGAAGGGGAAACGGCAGGCAGCAATATCGTGCCTATGGTGGCGGCATGAACGACGATCCGTTTGGCCCAAAGAGTTCGCAGAGCCTTGCCAACGATCTGAGTGTGATGGCCTATCACCTCCAAGGATTGGCCGAGCGGCTGAGCGGGATCGCCGATTATAGCGATTTTGATGAGGCTGTTTTGGCGAGGGCCATTCGTGCCGCCATAGCCCATGATAATCCGGCCCTAATGAGGGGATTGCTTCACGAAATTGCGAACGCTCTCGACAAGGACGATGTGGCCGTAAGGCTACAGGTTGTAGCGGATCGAGCTGGCAATCTGCAGCGCAAAAATAGAATCAAAAGATTTTGGAGAGATTTGCGGGTGGGATTGAAAGACCGATCTGCGGTGCGGCGCGCCTTCGTGGAGCTTCAGGAACACGGCTTTATCGTCAAGGCGAAAGCCAGCGGCTTCAACTTGAAGGACCGGACTGATCGGCGCGCGACGGAATGGCGGTTGGAATGGCTGCCGGCCAGCGGAGGCTTCGGAAAGCCCGAAGTCCCCGCATCGAAGGCCTTCATGCGGTGGCCAGACATTGAGCGCGTGAGCAATTAGCGGGGCAGGAATCCTGTCCATGGTGGGATAGAAAACCTGTCCCACCTTCATCGGAAACGCCCAGGCTGGGATAGTAATCCTGTCCCACCTGGCAGCAAATCGGGTGGCACGTGGGACAGAAATCCTATCCACACATATTTACCATGGGGCGGCAGCTTCTTTGCATGAGGATGCGCCGCCACGACACCGTTCGGCAAGCTCCACTGCGGCCGCTCGACCATGGCTTTGGCGATCACCAGCCGATGTCCTTTCCGCTCCATGCGATCGCCCGGTTGCGACCACAGGCCCGTGGACACTCGGTGAGGATCGCATGATGGATAAACAATCGAAGCGAAAACCACCGATGTTGCCTGGCCCCGGCCGGCCGAAGGGAGTGCCCAACAAGCTGACGCGGGAGGTCAAGGCCATCCTGCAGGAGGCGTTCGAGGAACTGGGCGGGGTCGAGAAGCTGGTTGCATGGGCCAGCAGGAACGACCGCAACTATGGGGAGTTCCTCCGCCTTTGGGTGCGCTTGCTGCCGATCCAGATCGGCAACGATTATGGTGACGTCGCCGCAATCAGGATCGAGATGCTGGAAGCGGCCAAGCGACAAGCGGACGAGCGATGCGCGCAGCAGTTGCGGGCCGCCAACCGCCGCGATTGACAATGTGCGATTGGCGCGTCTGCCGATCCGTGAGCGCAAAAGTCTTCGGCCCGATCAGCGTGTGCGGCTGTCGCGGCACTGGGAGTTGACGCAGGAGCAATAGGGGGCGTTGCAGGTCGCTGCGCCGTGGCTTCGGTCAATCGGTGATTTGGGACGTGCTGAGGAAGAGCCGGCCATAGCCAAGTGCGAAGCCCAGGAAGGCGATGATCCAGCCGGCGCCGGCCAGGTGATAGAAGGACATGGCTAGATCAGGCCACAGCCCGCCGGCCAACCGTGCCAGCACTCCCACTACGAGCGCTGCGTATAGCATCACCGTGCCGGGCCCGGCATGCAGCGGCCGGTTGCTGTGGCCCAGCGTGGCGCGGGTCATCACCGCCAGCGTCATCAGGCCGATGGCGCCGGCCATCCACAGGTGCAGCGCCGCCGGGACGCCGATCAGGCCGGGGGCTGCGGCCTCCGCTGCCAAGGCAAACGCCCCCAGCGGCACGAAACCATAGGCGACGTGGAGCACGAACAGCAGCGGTTCCGCCGTCGTGCGCAGGCCCTGCCAGCGGGCAGCCGCACGAATTGCAGCCCGCCGGCTGTTGCCAGCAGCGCAGCCGTGGGCAGGCCTTGCGGCGCGGCGATCCACGCCAGCAGCCCGGCGCCAAGCCCGGCCAGCGCAACCAGATCGAGGCGCTGCATGGGCGCCGCCGGCATCGCGCCACCGGCCTTGGTGCTCACCAGCCAGTTGCGGGTGAAGGCCGGGATGATGCGGCCGCCGATGAAGGCAATCAGAATCACCGCCGCGCCCAGCCCCAGCCGCAGGCCGTGGCCGGAGGCCGCCGCCAGCCCGCCTGCGGCCTGCCAGTGGAACAGCGCATTGCCGGCGATGAACAGGCCAAGCATGGCGATAACCGCCAGATTGCGGTGATTGCCGGCGGCGATGATCTCGCGTGCGATGAAAGCCGCCAGGGCCACTGGCATGGCCAGATCGATCAGCGCCACCAGCAGTGCTGGCAGCCCCGCCGCGACCAGCACCGCCACGCGGCCGGCCAGCCACAGGGCCGCCAGTGCCATCAGCGGCCCGCCACGCAGCCGGGGGCGGCCGGTCCAGTTCGGCACTGCCGTGAGCAGGAAGCCGGCAATCACCGCCGACAGATAGCCGAACAGGAATTCATGCGCGTGCCACGCCGGCGGATCGAAGGCGATGGGCAGTGCCAGCCAGCCGCCCAGCAGCCCGATCCACAGCGCCATCGCCAGCGCCGCCCACAGGCTGGCCGCCAGGAAGAAGGTGCGGAACCCCCAATCGAACAGCGCTGGCCAGCGTTGGCCGGCGGTGGTGGGGGCAGTTATGGTGATGGTCATCGGGTGGTCCGATCCGCGTTGATTGGCTTGATATTAGTCAAGTCTAGCCGCCATTTGACCCCGCATCATCCCCTAGCTGGATTGATGCCCCCGCCGGGGTGCCGATATGGCCACCGCCGGGTTGATGTGGAGACGATGTGGCGGCTGACGATCCTTCACCGCGCTGGTTGCGGGCGCTGGGCCCGGCAATGGCGCGCCCGGCGGCGGGCGAGATGCTGCGTGCGGCGCTGGGGGCCGGGCTGGCGCTGGCGGGCTCGGCGCTGCTGCTCGATGCCATGGGCGGATTGGTGGCATCGTCGATGCGACCCGGGCTGATCGCGCCACTGGGCGCATCGGCCTTCCTGTTGTTTGCGGTGCCCAATTCGCCCTTGGCGCAGCCGTGGTCGGCCCTGGTGGGCAATGCTGCATCGGCGCTGGTGGCGGTGCTGGTGCTGGCACTGGGGCTGGAAACCGGGCTGGCGGCGGGCGTGGCCGTGTGCGGCGCCATGGCGGCGATGGCGGTCTTGCGGGCGATGCATCCGCCCGGCGCAGCGGTGGCGCTGGCCACGGTGCTGATTGCCGCCGATGGCACGCCGGTGGGCCTGGATTTCGTGGTGGTGCCAGTGTTGCTGGATACCGCTCTGTTGGTGCTGTTCGCATTGGGTTGGAACAGGCTGACCGGCCGGCGCTATCCGTTTCGGGTGCCGGCCAGCGCGCACGGCACCGCCGATCCGCCGCCGCAGCAGCGTCTGGGGCTGACGGCCGATGATCTGACAGCGTTGCTGCAACGCACCAACCAATCGGCCAACATCGGTGCGGAGGATCTGGGCCGGCTGTTGGCCGCAGCCGAGGCGGAGGCGGCGCGCCGGCGGTTCGGTGCGCTGGTGTGTGCCGATATCATGTCGCGCGATGTGGTGACGGTGGGCGCCGATGCGTCGCTGGCCACGGTGGCGGCGCTGTTCCGGCAGCATCGCTTCAAGTCGCTGCCGGTGGTGGATGGCGACGGCTGGCTGGAAGGCATGTTGAGCCAGACCGATTTTGTTGCGGCCTGGCCGGAAGCGGCGCCGCTTCATGCCCGTGCCGGGGCGGCGCTTGGCCGGTTGGTGAGGCGTGCGCCGGCACAAACCGCGCGGGACGTGATGGCCACGCCCCGCAGCGTTGCGCCAAACGATCCCGTGGGGGTTCTGGTCGAACTGCTGGCCGATGGCGCGGTGGAGGCGGTGCCTGTGGTGTCGAGCCGGCGGCTGATCGGCATCGTGACGCGATCGGATTTTCTCGCGCTGCTGGCCCAGCGCCGGATCCTGCCGGAGCCGCCGACCGCTTAGGGCATCCAGCCGTGGGCGCCGGCGACGGCCCCAGCCGTGGCGA
>JALOSK010000116.1 GCA_025458465.1 Sandarakinorhabdus sp.
ATCCTTCAGCGCCGCCACCAACCGATCGCAGTCCGCGGCTTTCGTGAAGATTGACGGCGTCACCCGCACGCAGGCGCCGTCGGCAAGGCCGGCGCGGTGCACGGTGTTGATGTTGTAATCCTGCAGCAACCGATCGGTCATGGCGATGTTGTCGGCGGTGCTGGTGTGGCCCGCGATGCGGAAGCTGGTGATCGCCCCATACAGCGCCGGATCATCGCCCACCATGATTTCCAGCCCGGAAAGCCCGCGCAGCGGCTTCACCCAGCGATCCCGCAGCCATTGCAGGCGTGCCAGCTTCATCGGCACCGGCAGCACCTTGTCCTGAAAATCGAAGGCGGCGGGCAGGGTGAGCTGCGGGGCATAATCCACCGTGCCCAGATGCACCTTGGATTGCACATGATCGGGCCTGGCGTCCGGCTCGCTGGCGGCCGGTGCGATCAGCTGCGCCATGCCGGGCCGGCACCAGAAGGCGGCGATGCCCACCGGCGCGCCGGTCCACTTGTGAAAGTTCAGCACGGCATAATCGGCGCCGAAATCGGGAATGGCGAAGGGCCGCATCCGGAAGCTTTGCGCGCAATCCACCAGCACGGCCGCACCCGCCGCCCTGGCCAGCGCGGCGATTTCTGCCACCGGCACCACCAGGCCGCTGCGGTGGGTGCCGTGGGTCAGCGCCACGAACTTCAGGCGCGGCGTGGTGCGGATCGCTTCGGCATAGGCAGCGATCACATTCTCGCGCGTTGGCGCGCGCGGCAGGGCGATCTTTACCGCGCGCGCCCGCCGGCTGCGCGCCAGGTGCGGCATCGCCCCCTGCGTGGTGTCATAATCATTGTCAGACCACAGGATGGCATCGCCTTCGCCAACCCCGGTGAACTGGCTGATCAGCGCCTGCAGCCCTTCGGCGGCGTTGCGACAGAAGCCGATCTCTTCCGGCTGCACCCCCATCGCCTGCGCAGCGCGGGCCTTGGCGGCCATCACGTCCTTGCCCATGGCGCGACGGGCATAAAGGCTGGTGTCGCGGTTCAGCCGTTCCAGGATGGCGCGGTGCGTTTCGGCAACGGGCGCCGCCATGTTGCCCCAATAGCCATGCTCCAGCTGCGTCACCGGGCCCATGGTCGGATAGAGCGCGGCGATGCCCGCCCAGCCGGCTTCATCATCAGGCGCGATCAACCCGTGTGGCTGCCCACCTGCCGGCGCTGCCGCAGCGGCGCCCGCCAGCACCAGTGCTGCGCGTCGTGAAATCTCCATGGCCTGGCCCCTTCCGCCGTCTCCGTAACGTCACCTAGTTGCTTGCGTTCGGCAAAACCCATGTCATGCTGCGACAAAATGCCCAAGACCCGTTCTAACGGGCGGTGCATCAACAGTGGGGGCGGATCGGCATGGACAGCGTGGTGTTGGCGATACTCTGCGGGCTTGCCGCAGTGGCCTATGGGCTTTTCACGTCCCGCCAGGTGCTGGGCGCCTCGGCCGGGAACGAGACGATGCAGACGATCGCGGCGGCCATCCAGGAAGGCGCCGCTGCGTATCTGAAGCGCCAATACACGGCCATTGCGATCGTCGGCGTCATCACCGCCGTGCTGGTCGCGATGTTCCTCGGGCTGGTGCCGGCCGTTGCCTTTGTCATCGGCGCCGTGCTGTCGGGCGTTACCGGCTTCATCGGCATGAACATTTCGGTGCGCGCCAACGTGCGCACCGCCGAAGCCGCGCGCACCTCGCTGCAGGGCGGCCTCACCATGGCGTTCCGCGCCGGGGCGATCACCGGCATGCTGGTGGCGGGCCTGGCGCTGCTGGCCATCGCCGGCGTCTATTTCTACCTCACGCGGATGGCCGGGCTCGATCTGGGCATTGCCGGGGAAAAGCGCGAGATTGTCGATGCGCTGGTCGCGCTGTCGTTCGGCGCCTCGCTGATTTCCATCTTCGCCCGCCTTGGCGGCGGCATCTTCACCAAGGCGGCCGACGTGGGCGCCGATCTGGTTGGCAAGGTGGAAGCCGGCATTCCGGAAGATGATCCCCGCAACCCCGCCGTGATTGCCGACAACGTGGGCGACAATGTCGGCGATTGCGCCGGCATGGCGGCCGATCTGTTCGAAACCTATGTGGTCACCATCGGCGCGACCATGGTGCTGTGCGCCCTGCTTCTGGGCGGGCTGGCGACCGAACTGGTGGAGCGTATCCTGGCGCTGCCGCTGCTGATCGGCGGCGTGTGCATCATCACGTCCATCATCGGCACCTACATGGTGCGGCTGGGCGCGTCGAACAACATCATGGGCGCGCTCTACAAGGGCTTCTGGACCACAACCATCCTCGCCGTGCCGGCCATCTATGGCGTGTTCAGCCTGACGATGGGCGATCTCAATGCCGTGATTGATGATCCGGATGATGCGCTGCAGGCCTTCACCGCGATGGACCTGTTCTGGTCCTGCCTGATCGGCCTTGTCGTCACCGCCGCGCTGGTGTGGATCACCGAATATTACACCGGCACCGGCTTCCGCCCCGTGCGCTCCATCGCCAAGGCCAGCGTGACCGGGCATGGCACGAACGTCATCCAGGGCCTGGCCATCAGCCTGGAATCCACCGCGCTGCCCACGCTCGTCATCTGCGCCGGCATCATTGCCGCCTACCAACTGGCCGGCCTGATCGGCATCGCCTTTGCTGCCACCGCCATGCTGGCGCTGGCCGGCATGGTCGTGGCGCTGGATGCCTATGGCCCGGTGACGGACAACGCCGGCGGCATCGCCGAAATGAGCCACATGGATGCCGATGTGCGCGTGCGCACCGACGCGCTGGATGCCGTGGGCAACACCACCAAGGCGGTCACCAAGGGCTATGCCATCGGTTCGGCAGCCCTTGCGGCGCTCGTGCTGTTCGGCGCCTACACCACCGATTTGCGCGAATATTTCGGCGCGCTCACGGTGGATTTCTCGCTTTCCAATCCCTTCGTGGTGGTCGGCCTGCTGCTGGGCGCGCTGCTGCCCTATCTGTTCGGCGCCATGGGAATGACGGCGGTGGGCAAGGCCGCCGGCGACGTGGTGGTGGACGTGCGCGACCAGTTCGCCACCAACAAGGGCATCATGGCCGGCACCAGCAAGCCGGATTATGCCCGCACCGTCGATCTCGTCACCAAGGCCGCCATCCGCGAGATGGTGATCCCCTCGCTGCTGCCGGTGCTGGCGCCGATCGCAGTCTATTTCCTCGTGACCATGATCGCCGGCCAGGCCCAGGGCTTCGCCGCGCTGGGCGCGCTGCTGCTCGGCGTCATCGTCTCCGGGCTGTTCGTCGCCATCTCCATGACCAGCGGCGGCGGCGCCTGGGACAATGCCAAGAAATATATCGAAGATGGCAACCACGGCGGCAAGGGCAGCGATGCCCACAAGGCGGCCGTGACCGGTGACACCGTGGGCGATCCCTACAAGGACACCGCCGGCCCCGCCGTGAACCCGATGATCAAGATCACCAACATCGTGGCCCTGCTGCTGCTGGCGGCGCTGGCCGCATGACGCCGTGATGGAGGCGCTGTTCGCCACTGCCGCCCGCGTGGGCGCGCAACTGAAGGCGCGTGGGCATACGGTGGCGGTGGCGGAATCGGCAGCCGGCGGGCTGATTTCGGCGGCGCTGCTCAGCGTGGCCGGCGCGTCGGCCTGGTATCTGGGCGGCGCCGTCGTCTACACGCCGCGCGCGCGCCACCGGCTGCTCGGCCTGCGGCGGGAGGATGTGCGCGGGTTCATGTCCGCCACCGAACCCTTTGCGCTCTTGATGGCCGAAACCATCCGCAAGCAGCACAGCACCAGCTGGGGCATCGGCGAAACCGGCGCGGCGGGGCCAAACGGCAACCCCTATGGCCACGCCGCCGGGCATGATGTGGTGGCAGTGAGCGGCCCGGTGCAAGCGGCGCGCACCATCGCGACGGGATCGAGCGAACGGCAAGCGAACATGGTGGCGTTTGCGGTGGCGGCGCTGGAATTGCTGAGCGAGCAGTTGGATAGAGAAGAAGGGAAATAGGGGCCTCCGGCGGGCAGGGACGCAGTCCCTGCACCCGGTTGTTTTCGGGTGCGCTGGTTGGAAGGGTGTCTGCTTGCGCCCCCATTGCGGACGTCGAATCTACAGCAACCAAAGTTCGCAAGCTGACTTTGCGCCGTCTGGCTATTAAAACGAGCCATGGAAGCAAGCGACAGAGACAAGTTTGGCCCACCAGACGACACCCCAATCATGCCTTGGTATGCCGGCGCGTATTCCCAAGGGTTCGTCATTCTCCATCCTTTTTTCACAGTGGACGGATTGGACCCGAGTAAATGTGAGTATGGGACGTTGGTTCTGCGGGGGTCTGAGGCCCCACCAGAACTCGGGTTTGTTGAGTGGACGGAAAAGGAGGCGGCTCGTCGACGTTTCGGCAAAGAAACTGACCAAGAGGGGGTAGATGGACTTGCGAAACGGCTAGGCCGACGGATCACTTGGCAGACCATGTGCGAGACAGTGGAAATTGCGGACCATTGCGAATTGGACCGAGCTCTTCGAACCAACATTCACGGCCTGCGACATGACCTCTCTAACACCGCTTCTGCAGAAAGGTTGATCTCATATTGCACTGAGCATGAGATATTCCTGCCAAACGAAGGGCGGTTTGAGCCACTGATACAGTCCAGCCTCGCCACATTATTTAGGCAGGCTGGTTTGCAAAGCATAATTGTTGGGGATGAATTCGGTGATGACGAGCGTCTGATACCGATCAGCCTTTTAGAAGGTGACGCCTTGTGGGGCGACATGACCGAATTACCAATATATGGCATCAAGCGCTTAATCGCTCCCGATCGTTCGCTTTTCGCGTGGGTTCATTGGGATAGCTTTTACACATTGATACTGGGGACCGCCGAGGCGTTTCGAGAGTTCGAGATTAGTCAGTTATTCGAAGGATTTTGGTGTTCTGATGAGACAAACACATACTGGCTAACCCAGCCCTGCATTCCACTAGCACAATAGGTTCTGGCTGCCACCCAACCACCCCAAATCGGCCGTTACGCGCCGCCCGAAAACAAACGGGTGCAGGGACTGCGTCCCTGCCCGCCGGAGGCCCTCTCTTATTTCGTCTCCGCTCAATCGGCCAGCGTCACGCTCCCATCCGGCCCCGGCACCATGAACGGGTTGTAGGCCACTTCCCAGGGATGCCCGTCGGGGTCGCAGAAATAGCCGGAGTAGCCGCCCCAGAAGGCGTCGTGCGCCGGCTTTTGCAGGGTGGCGCCGTTGGCGACGGCGCGGGCGAGGAGTTCGTCCACTTCGGCTTTGCTGCCGACATTGTGGGCGACGGTGAAGCCGCCGAAGCCGGGGCCGCGATCCTTCATGCCGCAATCTTCGGCCAATTTGTCGAACGGGTAGATGGCCAGCGCCATGCCGCCGCACTGGAACATGGCGATGGCCTCCCATTTCTTCATCTTGCGCGGCCAGCCCATCGCCTCCCAGAAGGCGACGGCGCGGTCCATGTTGTCAGTTCCCAGGGTGACGATGCTGATGCGTTGGTCCATGGATATGCTCCGGTTGATGGGGTGAGGATGGCATGACGACGGGTGAAATGAAACGCATCGTGCTGGCGCGGCATATCGTGGGCGCGCCGAGCCCGGACGATTTCCGGCTGGAGACGCTGCCGATCCCCGAACTGCAGGATGGCCAGCTGCTGATCGCCAACCGCTTCATCAGCTGCGATCCGGGCACGCGGTCGCGCCTGTCGCCCGGCGCCTCCTATGCGCCGCCCTTGCAGCCCGGCGCGATGGTCGATGGATTTGCGGTGGGCGAAGTGGTGGAGAGCCGCCATCCGCGCTTTGCCGCCGGCGATCTGGTGATGGGCACCGGCTGGGCCACGCACATGGTGTCGAACGGGCGCGGTTATCTGTCGAAAGTGCCCGATCTGGGCGTGCCGCTGTCGTTGTGGAACGGCATTTTGGGCGTGCCGGGGATGACGGCGTGGTTTGGCCTGAAGCGCGTGGCGCAGATGCAGCCTGGCGAGCGCGTGCTGGTCACGAGCGCCGCCGGCCCGGTGGGCGCAACGGCAGGCCAGCTGGCGAAGCTGTGGGGCGCATCCAAGGTGGTCGGCATTGCCGGCGGCGCGGAGAAATGCCGCTGGCTCACCGAGGACTGCGGCTTTGATGACGCATTGGATTACAAGGCGCCCGATTTCGAGGCGCGCTTTGCCGAGGCCAGCGCGGATGGCTGGGATGTGCTGTTCGACAATGTCGGCAATGCCAGCATCGATCGCGCGCTGCCGGTGATGCGGATGCGGGGCCGCATCGTGGTTTCGGGGCAGGTGGCGGATTAC
>JALOSK010000117.1 GCA_025458465.1 Sandarakinorhabdus sp.
ACGCCGGGCGCATCACCGTACAGATAAAGCGGATGTTCGAAGCCGATCTGGCCCAGCACGATGGTGGCGACCAGAAACAGCGTCATCACTGCCCAACCAACATATTTGTTGGGGCTGAGCGCCTGCACGAACACCGCCAGCACGGCGGTCTGGATCATGCCAAGCCCCAGTGGCAGGATGTACCACAGCAGATAGTGGCCGAACTGGATATCGCCGAACCCGCGCCCCACCTGCAGCAAGACCGCCGCCACCACCGAAATCAGCAGCGCGGCAATCAGCACCACCGAAAGCGCCAGCACCTTGGGCACCAGATAGGCCCAGTTGGGCAGCGGCGTGGCATCCATGATCTCGTGGAACTTCACCTGCCGATCACGCCACACCAGTTCACCGGCGTAATAGATGGCAATGATGATCGGGATCAGGCTGAAGCTGCCCATCAAGGGCATGATCAGCGAGAATGTCGCTGGCCGGGACGGCGTGCCGTACAGCTCCCCATTGAACCACAGGGCGCCAAACGCGTTGAACAGGCCCACCAGCATCAGCACCAGGAAGGCCGGGCTGCGCAGCACCTGCACCATTTCGAACCGGATGCGGGAGAACAGGCGCGCCGATGCCGCTTCGGCCGGGCGCGGGTCCGGCAGCACCGCCACCATGGTGGGCGCGCGCGCCGCCAGCTTTGCCGCCTTGCGGTCCGCCCGGGCAGCGGCGCGCGGCGAAAGTGCCTTCTGGGCAAAGCGGAAGCGCCACACCGCCAGCGCCAGCGCCGCAAACCCCAGCGCCAGCACGATGAGGCGGTTGCCCAGCAGCGCGCCTTGCAGCGCCGGCAGCTGGCTGTTGAGTTCCGCCGCCGTCCAGTATCGGGTGGCAACCGCATTGGCCGCCAGCCCGAACGGCTCGGCCCAGGCCAATATGTCCCGCATTTCCGGCTTGTCGCCCAGCATGGCGTTCATCACGATATAGGCGACAAGGAACACCACGACGCCGACATAGCTGCCCA
This sequence comes from Sandarakinorhabdus sp., assembly GCA_025458465.1. Classification (GTDB taxonomy): domain Bacteria; phylum Pseudomonadota; class Alphaproteobacteria; order Sphingomonadales; family Sphingomonadaceae; genus Sandarakinorhabdus. Next base: position 998 of record JALOSK010000117.1, read on the forward strand.
TCATCGATCGCGTGACGGTGGCCACCGCAAAGAAGATGGCGGCGGTGAAGAAGATGTTGGGCAGCGCCAGCAGGCCCCAGGCCCGCAGATAGATGCCCACATCGTTGGGCCCCACGGTTTCGGGATCCAGCCACGGCATCAGCGAGCCGATCCAGATCGCCAGCGGCACCACCAGGAAGGCGATTGCGGCCGCGGCGAAGGCGCCCACGAAACGCGCCACCAGATAGTCGAACTTGGTCACCCGGGTGCTGAGCACCATCGGGCCAAAGCCGCTTTCATCATCGCGCACCACCACATTGGCCACGAAGGCGGTGGTGACGAACATGAAGAACAGCGACAGGATGAGGTGGATCTGCGCAATCGCCGCAGGGCTGTTCACTTTCACATTGCCGCCCGAACCGATGGAAATCTCGTCCACCGCGACGGCGCCGAAGGTGAGCAGGAAGAACAGCACGCTGACCACCCAGAACACCGGGTTCTTCAGCTGATAGCGCAGCTCGAAACGGGCGATTGCACCAAACATCGGTTCAGGCCGCCTGTGCCGCTGCGGCCCGGCGGCTGCGTGCCAGCGTGGCGAAATACACGTCTTCCAGGCCGCCTTCGACGGGCGCGAAGCCATCGCCGGGATCACTGTCTGCCAGGATGTGGACGATGGTGCGCCCGGCGAACAGCCGGGTGGCAATCACCTCGCGGCTGGCCTTCACCGCGTCCAGTTCGTCCCGCGCGATGGTCTTGGCCCACACGCTGCCGCGCGCACGGGCGATCAAGTCCTGCGGCGCGCCTTCCAGCTGGATGCGCCCGGCGCTGAGCACCGCCATGCGCGGGCACAGATCGGCAACATCCTCGACGATGTGCGTCGACAGGATCACCACGACATTCTCGCCAATCTCGGCCAGAAGGTTGAGGAAGCGGTTGCGTTCCTCGGGATCAAGGCCGGCGGTGGGTTCATCGACAATGATCAGCCGCGGATTGCCGATCAGCGCCTGGGCAATGCCGAAACGCTGCCGCATCCCGCCCGAAAAGCCGGCGATGGCCTTGTTGCGCACCGTCCACAAATTGGTCTGATTGAGCAGCGTTTCCACCGTCGCCTTGCGATCAGCCGCCGATGCGATGCCCTTCAGCACGCACATGTGATCCAGCATGTCCTGCGCCGACACGCGCGGATAGACGCCGAAATCCTGGGGCAGATAACCCAGCGTCTCGCGCAGCGCTTCGGGGTTGGCGATCACGTCGATATCGCCAAAGCGGATGCGGCCCTGCGTTGGTGTCTGCAGCGTCGCCACCGTGCGCATCAGTGTCGATTTGCCGGCGCCGTTGGGCCCAAGCAGGCCGAACATGCCCGTGGGCACCACAAGGCTCACATCATCGAGCGCGCGGGTACCGTTCGGATAGACATGGCTGACGCCTTGCAGTTCCAGCATTGCAATATTCCCCCGACAGAACAGGGACATATATAGCAAGTGTGTTAGATAAGCAAAGCAGGAAGTTGCCCGGTCTGCCGCAGCGCCTCGCCCAGCGCCAGGCCAGCGGACATGGCAAGGTTGAGCGAGCGCACTTGCGGGCGCATCGGCAGGCGGATGCGCCCGGTCGCGGCGGCATGGACGTGGGGCGGCGCGCCGGCGCTTTCCTTGCCGAACAGCAGCACATCATCAGCGCGGAAGGCGAAATCATAGGCGGACACGCTGCCCTTCGTGGTCAGCAGCACCAGCCGCGCATCGCCGATGCTGGCCCGGAACGCGTCCCAGCCGGGGTGGCGCGTCACGCAGACATGATCGATATAGTCCATCGCCGTGCGGCGGACGCGGGCATCATCCCACAGGAAACCCAGCGGCTCGATCAGATCGACGGCCACGCCCATGCACGCGCCCAGCCGCAGCACCGCGCCGACATTGCCGGCAATTTCCGGCTCATACAGCGCGAGGCGCATGGTTCAGACGAGGTTGCCCACCGCCCGCTGGATGCGCTTGCAGGCTTCCTCCAGCACGCTGTCGGCAGTGGCATAGCTGATGCGGAACGCGGGCGAGCCACCGAAGGCGGCGCCGTGCACGACGGCAACGCCTTCGGCCTCGAGGAAATAGGCCGCCACATCCTCATCGTTGTTCAGCACCGTTCCGGCCGGCGTCGTCTTGCCGATCAGGCCGGCGCAATCGGGATAGACATAGAAGGCGCCTTCCGGCCGCGGGCAGATCAGGCCGGGCGTCTGGTTCAGCATGCTCACCACCAGGTCGCGCCGACGCTGGAAGGCGGCATTGCGCTCCGCCAGGAAGCTCTGATCCCCGTTCAGCGCCGCCACCGTGGCCGCCATCGAGATCGAACAGGGGTTGGACGTGGACTGCGACTGCAGCTTGGCCATCGCCTTGATCAGCCACGCCGGCCCGCCGGCAAAGCCGATGCGCCACCCGGTCATCGCATAGGCCTTGGAGGCGCCGTTCACCGTCAGCGTGCGGTCATGCAGGCCCGGCTCCACTTCGGCGATACTGCCGAAATCGAAGCCGTCATACACGATATGCTCGTACATGTCGTCGGCCAGCACCAGCACGTGGGGGTGCCGCATCAGCACCTGTGCCAGCGCCTTCACCTCGGCGCGGCTGTAGGCAGCGCCGGTGGGGTTGCTGGGCGAATTGAAGATGAACCAGCGCGTGCGCGGCGTGATCGCCGCCTCCAGCTGCGCCGGCGTCAGCTTGAAGCCCTGATCGACACCGCAATTGATCACCACCGGGATGGCGCCGGCCAGCATGACGATATCGGGATAGGACACCCAGTAGGGCGCCGGGATGATCACCTCGTCACCCGGATCCAGCGTCGCCAGCAGCGCGTTGAAGATGCTGTGCTTGCCGCCCGAATTGATGCTGATCTGGTCAAGCCCGTAATCCAGATTGTTGTCGCGCTTGAACTTGGCCTGCACCGCCGCCTTGCATTCGGGCGTGCCATCGACACCGGTATATTTGGTCTGGCCGGCGCGGATCGCGGCAATGGCCGCCTCCTTGACGAAATCCGGCGTGTCGAAATCGGGTTCGCCAGCGCCCAGGCCGATCACGTCGCGCCCTTGCGCCTTCAACTGCGCCGCCTTGTTGGTCACCGCAATGGTGGGCGATGGCTGGATGCGGTTGATGGCGGCCGAAGTGCGGTTCATGGGACAGGTCCTTTCGCGCCGCAGGCCCTAGCCGGCCGATTGTTGCGGCGCAACCGGGGATTGCCGCAATCTGGCGCGCAACAGCCCGCGCAGGGCATTGCCGATGAGGAAGCCATCGGCGAGATCGCTGGCGCAGAGCGGCGCTTCGACCGCCCTGCCCTCTTGCAGCAGCCGGGCGCGCAGGATGCCGGGCAGCAGGCCCAGCGCGGCGGGCGGGGTGAGCAGGCGGCCGCCGCGTTCGACAAACAGGCTGGTATAGCTGCCCTCCGTCACCAGACCGTCGGGGCGGACGAAGATCACCTCTGCCGTCCCGGCGGCACGGCGGGCCTCGTCATAGAAGGCGCGATCGCTGGTCTTGTGGCACAGGCGCCAATCATCGGGCGCCACCGGCAACGGCAGCAGCGCCACCTCGACAGGTTCGGGCAGTGGCGCAGGCAGCGCGGACAAGTGCAGGCTCCACGCCCCCGATGGCGCCAGCAGCAAGCGGGCGCGGCCATCATGCCCGGCCACAGCTGCCGGCAAGGCGCGTTCCAGCGCGCTCCGATCAAACGCATGGCCCAGATGGGCGGCACTGGCGGCCAGCCGATCGAGATGCAGCGCCAGATCGGGCAGCGCGCCGGCCGCCACCCGCATCGTCTCGATCAGGTCGGGCGGCCCGCGCCGGGTGAGGAAGGCGGCCTTGGCCAGGCATTCCGCCCATTCATCGGCTGGATCGCTGTCGGCGACGATGCCGCTGCCCAGGCCCAGCCGGGCAACATCGCCACCGGCCGGCAGGGCCAGCGTGCGGATGGCCACGTTGAACAGCGCATCGCCATTGGCCGACACCGCGCCGATGGTGCCGCAATAGGCGCCCCGCGGCGCTGGTTCCACCTGCGCCAGGCATTCGAGGCTGCGGATCTTGGGCGCACCGGTGACGGAACCGCAAGGAAACAGCGCCGCCAGCACATCTGCCGCCGTGATGCCCGGCCGCGCTGTGGCGGTGACGGTGGAGGTCATCTGCCAGACGGTGGGATAGGCTTCCACGTCGAAAAGGGCCGGCACCGAAACCGCATCGGCCACGCGCGACAGATCGTTGCGGATCAGATCGGTGATCATCAGATTTTCGGCCCGGTTCTTGGGCGAAGCCGCCAGCGCGTTGCGCTGCGCCGCATCTTCCGCGGCAAAGCGCCCGCGCCGCGCCGTGCCCTTCATCGGCCGCGCCGTCAGCCGCCGGCCATCGAGGCGGAAGAACAGTTCGGGCGAGAAGGACAGCAGCCACAGCGCGCCGGTGAACACCACCGCCCCATAAGGCGCCGCGCTGCCCGCCCGCAGCCGGGCATAGAGCGCCAGCGGGTGCCCCGACACCGGCACGGCGGCCGGGAAGGTGAGGTTGGCCTGATAGATGTCGCCGGCCGCAATCCAGCGCTGGATGCGGGCAACGGCAGCGGCATGGTCTGCGGCGGCGATCCCGGGCCGGGCGCTGCCCACCGCAGCCGGGCGCGCGGCCCATTCGCGCAGCAGTTCGGCCGCATCAACCGCGCCTTCCCGTGCAAAGCGGCCCAGCCAGGCCAGCGGTTGACCGGCAGGCGGCGGGCGCTGCAGCGCGGCCAGCCGCGGTTCCAGCGCATGACCAGCCTCGAACCCGATGAAGCCGGCCCAGGGGCCCGGCTGCGCCAGCCGGGCAATGGCGGCGGCCACATCCGCGTGGCGCATCACCTGCTGCGCCTCCTGAAGGCCGGTGAACAGCCGCGCCCGGCCGCCCGCGGCATCATCAAGCAGCACGAAAGGCCGAGTGGGGTCCAGCACGTTCGCGGGCATAGGCCCTCTGGCATGGCGCGGCAATCCGGCTATGGTCAGCATGAAAGGGAGATTGATCGATGCTGCGTTCCGCCCCTGTTGCCGCCCTGCTGCTGGCGTCTGCTGCCGTGGCCCAGGCGCCGGTCCCGGCGCCAACCCCGGCCGCGCCGGTCCCGGCGCCAACCCCGGCCGCGCCGGTCCCGGCGCCAACCCCGGCCGTGCCGGTGCCGGCTGCCATCACGGCCGATGGCGTGCCCGCCATCCCGCTGGCGCTGGCCGATCGGCTGCGCCCCTATCTGGAAAACCGCAGCGCCAGTTTCCGTGACTGGGATCCGGTGACGAAGGGCGCGCTGGTGTCC
>JALOSK010000118.1 GCA_025458465.1 Sandarakinorhabdus sp.
TGCCCGCCAGCCCGCCGAGTGGGCCCCGCACGCTGCAACCTGGACGGCCTTTCCCTCGCATCCCGAACTGTGGGAGGCCGATCTGGCCCCGGCACAGGACGAGGTGGCCGCGATGGTGCGCGCCATCGCCAAAGGGGAACGCGTGGACCTGCTGGTCGCCAACGACAAGGCCGCCGCGGCCGCCCGCGCCCTGCTGGGCGATGCCGATGTGCGCCTGCACCATTATGGCTTTGGCGATATCTGGCTGCGCGACACCGGGCCCCTGTTCCTGCAATCCCCGCACGGCGCGGCGGCGGCGGGTTTCCGCTTCAACGGCTGGGGCGGCAAATATGATCTGCCCGGCGACGATGGCGTGGCCGCCTTCATTGCCGGAAAGTGCGGCCTGCCGCTGGCCCGGCATGGCTGGGTGCTGGAAGGCGGCGCCATTGATGTGGACGGCACTGGCCTTGCCGTGACCACCGAACAATGCCTGCTCAACCCCAACCGCAACCCGCGCATGGACAGGGTGGAGGTGGAAAGCCATCTGCGCCGCGATCTGGGCCTTGATCGCGTGCTGTGGCTGGGTGACGGGTTGCTGAACGATCACACCGATGGCCATGTCGACAATCTGGCGCGCTTTGTCGGCCCCGGCCGGCTGATGCTGCCGGTGGCGGCGGGCGCCGATGATCCCAACAAGGACGTGTTTGAAGACGCGTGGGACCGTGCCCGCGATTTCGGGCTGGATGTGGTGCCGATGCCATCGCCGGGCAAGGTGGAGATGGATGGCCGCATCGTGCCGGCCAGCCACATGAACTTCTATATCGCCAATGCCGTGGTGGTGGTGCCGCTGTATGGCACCGCCAGCGATGAAGATGCGGTGAAGGCGCTGGCCCAGATTTTCCCCGATCGCGAGGTGGTGGGCCACCGCGCCGATCATATCCTCACCGGCGGCGGCAGTTTCCACTGCATCACCCAGCAGCAGCCCCAATAGCCGTATTCGTAGCCGTCTTCCCTGCGCCACAATCTGGCGCTAACGGGCCGGCATGATCCGCACCATCACCGTCGCCGGCCTGCAACTGGCCTTTTCCGGCAACCGCGATGCCGATATCGCCATGACCGCCGATGCCGCTCGTGCCGCTGCTGCGGCCGGTGCGCAGGTGGTGCTGCCGCCCGAATTGTTCGAAGGCCATTATTTCTGCCGGCACGAGGACGAGGGCCTGTTTGCCAACGCCCTGCCGCTGGACAGGCATCCGGCTGTGGCGGCGATGCGCGAAGTGGCGCTGGAAACCCGCACCCATATCCCCTGTTCCTTCTTCGAGAAGGACGGGCACCATCATTACAACAGCCTGGCCATGATCGATGATGGCGGCAACGTGATGGGCGTCTATCGCAAGAGCCATATTCCCGATGGGCCGGGATATGAGGAGAAATTCTATTTCCGCCCCGGCAACACCGGCTTCAAGGTGTGGCCGACCAAGCATGGCGTCGTGGGTGTCGGCATCTGCTGGGACCAGTGGTATCCCGAAACCGCCCGCGCCATGATGCTGATGGGCGCCGAGGTGCTGTTGTTCCCCACGGCCATCGGCACCGAACCGCATGATCCCGACCTTGATACCCGCCGGCTGTGGCGCCGGGCGATGGTGGGCCATGCGGTGTCGAACGTGGTGCCGGTGTTGGCCTGCAACCGCATCGGTACGGAGGAAGCGGCTACGGCGCACGCGCAGACATTCTATGGCACCAGCTTCGCCTGCGATCAGCGTGGCGACATCGTGCACGATCTGGATGATGCGACGCCGGGCACGGTGATGGCGACGTTCGATCTCGATCTGGCCGCCCGCCACCGCGCCGCCTTTGGCTTCTTCCGCGATCGCCGGCCTGATCTCTATGGGCGGATCGCGTATTTATTTTCCTTGGTAACTGCGGGCTTCTTCAAGACATTCTTCAATAACTTTTTGACGTTTTATATAATTTTCTATTTCATCATTTTCTTTAATGTTTGGGTCATATCGATAATTTTCGAAAGGGTTGGATTTTTTATTACTGTCGGAATTAGAATGAGGTGGCCGATTTTGCATGCGACGACGCGCCTCGCATCTCAAATATTCCGGCGATCGGTATAGCGCGGCCTCAGACTGCTCTTGGGCTTGTTCAATCGATCTGCGCTTATCGTGATCAATCTTGACTATAATAACTCCGACTAATCCAGAAGTTAGAGTAAAAATTGTGACATATTTTATCCATGACGGTATGGTTTTCCAGCTCAAATTTGGTAGCAGCGGCTGCGGGGAGAACCAGTAAGCGATACCTGTAACCATAAATGCCAAGCCGACCATTGTTGCAAGTCCAGTTGGATCCAGCTCGGTTTCGTCTGCAAGTACATAACGCGCAAATATGAGAACGATGGCGCCGATCCAACCCATGCGAATGGCAGCAAGGCGATTCACAATCTCTCCCATTTCACGATCATATGAATGACCTCAACAGAACCTGCAAAATTCACACCATCGAAATAGCACCTTTTCGGTTTCGCTGAGAAGGCATGATGCAAACAAGTTTTATTGCCACCGACGGAGTGGAACAGCGGTTTAGGTTTTGGCTGCCAGCGCCGCCACGAACACCGCCTTCAGCATGTCTGGGGTGATGGTGCCGGTGTTCAAGTTCAGCCGGCTGGGGTGATAGGAATCGATCAGCGTCACGCCCGATGGCAGTTTGTGCGCCGCGCCGTGGGCGAAGCGATATTTGGGCAGCTTGCCGCCAATCGCCTTGATGGCGGCCTGGTGCGCGGTTTCGCCCAGCGCGATGGCGACCTTCAGATGGGGCAGGGCGGCCAGTTGCGCCGCAAGATATGGCCGGCAGGCGTGTTTTTCATCGGTGGCGGGCAGGTTGTTCGGCGGCGCGCAGGCGACCGCATTGGTGATGAACAGGCCCGGCGCTTGCCACGCTTCAGGCGTTTCGGTGGCCAGCCCCAGTTCGGCCAGCGTGGCGAACAGCAATTTGCCGGCATCATCGCCGTGGAAGGGCTTGCCGGTGCGGTTGGCGCCCTTCAACCCCGGCGCCAGGCCGATGATGGCCAGCCAGGCGGTTGCATCGCCCATCGGCGGGACCGGCGCGTTCCACCACGTTGCGTGGCGGGCCTGTTGTTCGGCGCGGTAGGCGACAAGGCGCGGGCACAGCGCGCAATCACGCGGAGGGGTGCCGGGGTGCGCGGGCGCGCCAATGTTGGTCTCGTCAGTCATGCGGCAAGCCTGTAGGGGCTTGCGGCCATATGGCAATCATCCTTGTCGCCATCGGATCCAACCGCCGCCACGGACGGCATGGCAGCCCCGGCCGCGTCGTGCAGGCGGCCATCGCTGCGCTGCCCGGCGTCGTCGCGGTCTCCCCCATCTTCCAGACAGTTCCGCTGGGGCCGGGCACGCGCCGCTATGCCAATGCGGTGGTGGCGCTGGACTGGGCGCGTGGCCTGCCGGAACTGCTGACGCAACTGCAGGCGATGGAGCGCGATTTCGGCCGGCGGCGCGGCCGGCGCTGGGGCGATCGCGTGCTTGATCTGGATATCATCGCGGCGGGTGATGCCGTGGTGCACACCCGCGCGCTGACGGTGCCGCACCGCGAACTGGCGCGCCGGCGTTTCGTGCTGGACCCTTTGGTGATGGTGGCGCCCGGCTGGCGGCACCCGCTGTCGGGCTTGACGGCAAGACAGTTGCGCGCGCGGGCACTTCGCCCTAAAGCGGCGCCCGCGCCCCGTTGAGGGTGTTGCAGCAAGTCCCGGAGGACCCACCAAGCCGCAGCGCGGCAGCGCGCGTGCCGCGCGCAAACTCGCGCAAGGCCGGCCGGGCTGGCTGCCGGCAGCAAGCCGGCAGAACAGCTTCGACGGCGTGGCTCCGCAACGCCCTGCCTTGTTGCCCTTCCTTCCCTTGCCCATCCCCAAACGGACTCGGCGGCTCTGCTGCCGGCAGTGCCCCCTTGCACGCGGCGCAAACCCCGCCACACTGCGCAAATGGCCCTCTGCGACTACATGCGCGCCGATTTCACCGCCGGCCCCATCACCCGCCCGGTCTATCGCCGTGGCCATGGCCCGGCGGTGATCGTCATCCACGAGGTGCCCGGCCTCCACACCCAGGTCATCGCCTTTGCCGATCGGCTGGCAGCATCGGGCATGACCGTGTTCTGCCCCAGCCTGTTCGGCACGCCGGGCGCCGAGCCCACCAAGGGCGCGGCGGCGGTGCAACTGTTCCTGAACATCTGCATCCGCCGCGAATTTGCCGCCTGGCGCGATGGCCGATCCAGCCCCATCGTGGATTGGTTGCGGGCGCTGGCCGCCCACGCCCATGCCGAATGCGGCGGGCCGGGGGTGGGGGCGCTGGGCATGTGCTTCACCGGCGGCTTTGCGCTGGCGATGATGACGGAGCCCGCGGTGATCGCCCCGGTGCTGAGCCAGCCGAGCCTGCCCATCCTGGGCGCGAAGGCCGGCAGTATCGATGCGACGCCGGCCGAGATTGCCTGCGCGCGCCGGCGCTTCGAGGCGGAAGACCTGTCGCTGCTGGCACTGCGCTACAAGTCCGACAGGCTGGTGCCCGATGCCCGCTTCCGCCGATACGAACGCGAATTTCCCGGCCGGGTGGAAACGATCGAGCTGGAGGATGTGGACGCAAGGCCCGATACCGGCCTGGCGCCCCATTCGGTGCTGACCATCCATCTGCCCGACAGCGGCCCCGGCAAGCACGCCGAAACCCGGGTGATTGCCTTCCTGCGGCAACGCCTGGGTCTTGATTGAACGGTGCCGCCGCGCCACAGACGGCCCATGATCCGCACGCTTCTGATCCCGATCGCCCTTGTCGCTGCTGCCTCGGCCGTTGCGCAGACCGTCACGGTCGCGCCCGGCGGCACCCGCATCACCGAAATCCGCGCCGGCACCGGGCCGTTGGCCGAAGCCGGCAAGCTGGTCGCGGTGCATTACACCGGCTGGCTGTATGTGGACGGGATGAAGGGCAAGAAGTTCGACAGTTCGCTGGACAGCGGACAGCCCTTCGTGTTCCGGCTGGGCGCTGGTGACGTGATTTCCGGCTGGGATGAGGGCGTTGCCGGCATGCGGGTCGGCGCCAAACGGTCACTGATTGTGCCGCCGCAGGCTGGTTATGGCGAGAATGGCGCCGGGGAGACCATTCCGCCCGGCGCCACGCTGATCTTCGAGGTGGAGCTGCTGGCGGTCGAGTGATCGCTGCAACCGTGGGGGGAGAGGCCATGTCGGGCAACGCAGGCGACGAACTGGCCATCCCGCCGCTGCCGGGGCACCGCGTGCTGGTGCTGCAGGGCGGCGGCGCGCTGGGCAGTTATCAGGCCGGCGTGTTCGCCGCGCTCGATTCGGCCGATTATTGCCCACAGTGGATTGCCGGCATCTCCATCGGCGCCATCAACGCCGCCCTGATCGCCGGCAATCCGCCAGAACGACGGCGCCAGCGGTTGACCGCCTTCTGGGAGCGCGTGACCGGCCATCTGCCGTGGGAATGGCTGGACGATGCCGCCCGGCCTGCCGCCGGCCTGATGTCCTCTGCCCGACACCAGTGGGCGGCCGCTGCCACGTCGCTGCTGGGGGCGCCGGGCTTCTTTCGCCCGCAATGGCCCTGGCTGCCCGGCTGGTGGCCGGGGCAGGTGGCTCTTTATGACACGCAGGCCCTTCAGCAGACGCTGGCCGAACTGGTTGACTGGGATCTGCTGAACAATGGCCCGGTGCGGCTTTCGGTTGGGGCGGTGAATGTCGAAACCGGCAATTTCCGCTATTTCGACACGGCGCGGGAACGGCTGGATGCGCGCCACGTGATGGCATCGGGTGCGCTGCCGCCGGGCCTGCCGCCGGTGGAGATCGACGGCCAGTGGTGGTGGGATGGCGGGCTGGTATCGAACACCCCGCTTGATCACGTGCTGGATTGTGCGGCCGATGATGATCTGACGATCTTTCAGCTTGATCTGTTCCCGGCGCGAGGCGCCCGACCAGACAATCTGGCCGACGTGGAGGAACGCGCGGCCGATATCCGCTTTTCCAGCCGCACGCGCTTCACCACGCAGGCGCAGGCCCGGCTGAACGCCCCGCGTGAGGCGTGGGCGCGCCTGAAGGCGCAACTGCCGCCCGCGCTTGCCGCATCGCCCGAAGCGCAGCTGCTGGACAAGGTGGCGCGCGGGCGGCGGGCGGTGGTGGCGCAGTTCGTCTATCGCGATCGGCCGTGGCAGGGGGCTGCCAAGGGGCGCGAGTTCAGTCGTGCCACCATGCTGGCCCACTGGCGACAGGGCGAGGCAGACGTGACCGCTGCGCTGGCGCGCCGCGGTTGGGCCGGCCTGCCAGCTGGGCCGGGCGTATGGAGTTTCGATGCCACCGGCGCCGGCTGATCGGCGCTTTCACATCCGGGACTGTCTGTTAAACTTTGCGCTCGCGCAGCATCGGGGGCTGCGCAGGGGAACAGGCGGCGATGGCCAGCATCATTGAAAAGCGCGTGTGTGCCGAGATCGAAGGGCCCTTCGTGCTCTTCCTGATCGGCATCCGCATCAACCGGCCGTGGAAGGTGAGCAGCTGGTTGCCCACGTTCATGGCGATGGGGCCAATGATTGCCGAACTGTCGCGCCGGCCGGAATTGGGCCTGCTGCACAACCGTACCCACTTCGGCTTTCCCGCGACAATGCTGGTGCAATACTGGCGCAGTGTCGATCACCTGCAGGCATATGCCACGGCGCGCGATGAACTGCATCTGCCGGCGTGGCAGCGGTTCAACAAAGCCGTGGGATCGAACGGCGATGTCGGCATCTGGCACGAAACCTACGAGATCGCGCCCGGCCAATATGAGAATGTCTACAATAACATGCCGGCCTTTGGGCTGGGCCGCGCCGGCACTATCATGGATGCGACCGGCCCCCGCGCCCGCGCCGATGGCCGGCGAGCGGCGCAGATTTCGGGCGGCTGAATCTTTCAGGCTTCCTCCTCGCGGCCTCTGCCGGGCAGGCGGTGGTTTGCCCCGATGAACGTGCATTGACCAGGCGACGGCCGGCCCCCACATCAGGCGAGCATGATACCAGCGCCCCATCCGCCCGAAGCTGCCCGCCCGCTGGGCCGAGTGTGGCTCGTGGCCAATCGTGCCAGCCGGTCAACCGATGACGCCCGCATCGGCGCATTGGAAGCCGCCTTGCGCGCGGCCGGTGCGAACATTGCCGGCAGCAGCGATTTTCCGCGTCAGCCGGCGCCTGATGCCGCAACGCTCATCGGGATCGATACGCTGGTGGTGATGGGCGGTGATGGCACGCTGGGCGCTGCCAGTGCGGCGGCGGCGGGCTGGCGTGGTCAGTTCCTGGCCATTCCCGGCGGCACCATGAACCTGTTGCCCAAGGCCCTGCATGGTGATGCCGATCCGGCCGCCATCGTGGCGGCAGCCGCCACCGGTATCCTGATGCATGTGCCGGTGATCCGCGCCGGTGGTCACATCAGCTTTTGCCGGATCATCATCGGGCCACTCACGCGTTGGGCGCGCGCGCGGGAGAATGCCCGCCATGGCCGGCTGTGGCGGGTTTGGCAGGCGGTGCGGCTGGCGATGGCGCGCGGGTTTCTGGGCGGCGTGAAGGTGGCCGGGCGTCGCGGCCGCTATCCCGGCGTGCTGGTGATGCCTATCCACGATGGACTTGATATCGCTTTGTTTTCTGGGCGTGGCCTGGCCGATGCCATGGCAGTTGCGGTCAACTGGCTGGTGGGCGATTGGCGCGATGCCGCCCGGGTGACGGCCTTCACCGCGCCAGACCTGGTCGTGGGCCATCGCCGCACGCTGCGCTGCCTGTTCGATGGCGAACTGAAGCGCCTGCCGGCAGGCACCCGCTTCGTGCCCGGCTGGTCCGATCTGCGTTACATCCGAACCGTTCAGGCCTGATTCCAGCGCGCGGCGGCGCCATCATCCGTCGCCTTGGCCTCAACCCAGCGGGTTGTTCCGTCCGCCCATTCCTCGCGCTTCCAGAACGGGGCCCCGGTTTTCAGCCAGTCCATCAGGAACATGGCGGCGGCAAAGGCATGATCGCGGTGGGGGGAGGCGGTGACGACCAGCACGATGGCCTCTCCGGGTGTCAGGCGGCCGTGCCGGTGGATGGCAGTGCCGACAACGCTGGGCCAGCGGGCGGCAGCCTGATCGGCGATGGCCTGCATCTGCGCCAGCGTCATCGCCGGATAATGTTCGAGGGTGAGGGCAACGAGGCCCTCATCAGCGCGCACCAGCCCGGTGAAACAGACGGCAGCGCCCAGATCGGTGCGCCCGGCCAGCAGCGCGGCCTGTTCTGCCGCCAGGTCGAAAGGCTCTGCTTGCAGGCGGGCTGCAATCATCCGCCCGTTACCGGCGGGAAAATGGCGATTTCCGTTGCGCCGGCCAAAGTCGTGTCGGGGCCGGCGAACTGCTGATCCACTGCCACGCGGATGCGGCTGCGATCGGCCAGCGCGGCGGCGTGGCCATCGGAACGCCCGGCCAGCCAATCCAGCAGTGCAGCCACCGTGGTGACATCGGCGGGCGGGGCCAACGTTTCGGCATCCGTGCCCACCATTTCCCGGACCCAGGCGAAATAGACCAGTTGCATCACATGTGTTTCAGGCCGGTGCGCAGATAATCATAACCGGTGATCAGCGTCAGGATGGCGGCGATCCACAGCGTCACCAGGCCGATTTCCAGCGCCGGCAGCCACGGCAGGATCGGCTGCGTGCCCACCATGATCAGCGCACCCAGCGCCACCAGCTGCGCCGCCGTTTTCCACTTGGCCAATTGGCTGACGGGCATGGAGACCGACAGCGCCGCCAGATATTCGCGCAGGCCCGAAACGATGATCTCGCGCAGCAGGATGATCAGGCCGGCAATCACGCTCCAGCCGTGCAATATCTGCGCATCCACCAGCATGACGATCACGGCGGCGACCATGATCTTGTCTGCAATGGGATCAAGGAACACGCCCACCTTCGATACGGTGCCTTGCGCGCGCGCCAGATAGCCATCGAGATAATCGGTGAAGGCCGCCAGCCCGTAAAGCCCGGCCGCGCCCAGCCATTCCCACGGGTTCGTGCCCCACATCAGGGCGACAAGCCCCGGCACCGCCAGGATGCGGGACAGGGTGAGCAGATTGGGCAGGCTGGACAACACCGGGCCTTCATAGGCAATCCAGGGCCAACAGGAAAGTTGCAGAAAGGCCAGAAAATGCAGGTATCCGAAGCAGTCCTCGCCCGCCGGTCGGTGCGCGGGTTTCTGCCGACCCCGGTGGATGGTGCCGTGATCCGCCGCGTGGTGGAAAAGGCCGCGTGGGCGCCTTCGGGCGGCAATCTGCAACCCTGGCACATCGATGTGGTGGGCGGCGAGCGGCTTGATGCGTTGAAACGCATCATGCTGGGCAAGCTGATGGCCGGCGGCCAGACCGAACCGACCGAATATGACATCTACCCCAAGGAACTGCCTGAACCGCACAACAGCTACCGGTTCGCGGTGGGGGAGGAGCTTTACAGCCGGCTCGGTATCCCGCGTGAGGACAAGGCCGGGCGACGGATGTGGTTCGCCCGCAACTTCCAGTTCTTCGGCGCGCCCGTGGCGCTGTTCTGCTCGGTCGACAAGCGCATGGGCCCGCCGCAGTGGAGCGACCTTGGCATGTATCTGCAAACGCTGATGCTGCTGTTGAAGGAAGAAGGGCTGGATTCGTGCCCGCAGGAATGCTGGGCGATCTACCCGAATACCATTCGCGACTTCATCAGCATCCCCGAAGAACGCATGTTGTTCACCGGCATGGCCATCGGCTTCATCGATCCGGACGACAAGGCCAACCAGTGCCGCCCGGCGCGCGCGCCGATG